>JACPSL010000007.1 GCA_016193285.1 Candidatus Melainabacteria bacterium | reverse complement strand
TATTTCTTGGGATAACGTTATATTGAACTGCTATCTCATTTACCGTTTGTTCTTGTCTTAAAACCTCAAGAACAATTTTTTTCTTAAACTCAGTTGAATAATCTGTTTTCTTTCGTGACATATTTCCTCCTTTTTTCTGGATGAAATGTATCACTCTTTGTTGTGGCCCTAATTCTTCAGTACATTACAAGTCATGGACAAGGAACAAAAAGCTGAAACTAATAAATGAATTAAATCCAACTTGGAAAGATTTATATGATGATATAACGTTATGAGATTCCCACGGGCTTTCAGCCCTCGGAATGACGTTTTACATTATCCTTAAGTTGACACATATGGAAACGAGGCGTGGCAATCTCCTAACGTTTTGGAGATTCCCACGTCGCTCTGCTCCTCGGAATGACGTGATATGTTGGTTTATTTTTCACGTTTGGTATTAGTTGGTAGTCCTTGTGGAGGCAACGTACCAAACTGCAGTGGTACATGTTCCGATCCTACCCATACCTGTAAACCAATAACCGTTACAGGAAGTTTACAATTTTGTGGATGTGAGCTAATTTTGCATTCTCTGTGTCGAATTCCCATTGCAGAGGATTATTAATTATATATTCTCTAATTTTATTTAATTCTGTTTCGTTGCGAATGATGTGTTCGTAGAAATGGGGTTGCCATTCATTCTTGTTCTCAACCTCTCATATTTTCTCTCTCTTTCTAATTCTCTTTCCATTCTCTTTTGCACCTCATCAAGTGCATCTTTAGGTTCTTTTTCTAATCTCATTACACTTTCAAATGCTCTTTTTAATTCTCTTCTGTAAAACTCGTAAAATGTTGCTTGAGGAAAATAAACAGCACCTTTTGATTTTGCAAGATCTATAAAAACTTTTATGTAAGGATGAGGATGTCTCTTTATAAAATTTTCATTGCCTGAAACAATAAGCGGGGAAAATTTTCCTTGTGCTATACAAAGCTCTTCTATATTTTCAGGTTTTAAAAGCCACTTTATAAATTCAAAAGCTTCACGTGGATGTTTTGAACCTTTTGGAATTAATATACAGTCACAATCAACAATTGTAGAGACATTGCATGCAATGTCTCTAGATGTCGGCATTGGAGCAGCTCCCCATTTTATATTTGGAGCAAAACGAGGAATAAAGTTTCCTTCCCATGTACCGTTAATCTCAAGTGCAATTTTTTCAGTGTAAAAAGGATTGTTAGGACCTTGTATATTTCCAAACTCTTCTTGAAAAAGCTGAATATTTTTTGAACCTAGTCTTTTTATAAATCCACAAGCCCAATTCCACCCTTCAATATTTTTTGGATTATTTGCAGAGATGTTGCATGCAACGTCTCTACTTCCATTGTTCACCCAGCTTCCACCAAATAATATTCCATAAAATCCAAATGCCCATGAAGGCCAGCTTGGTAAAAACCCAATTTGCTTAATCTGTCCTTTTTTGTTTTTAATTGTAAGTTTACTAGAATATTCTTCTAATTCTTTTAAGGTTTTAGGTGGCATTTCAGGATTTAATCCAGCTTTTTTAAATAAGTTTTTATTCCAGTAAAGAGCTGTTGCAGTTGGTGTTGTTGGTAATGCCCATGTATGCCCATATAGATTTAGCATTTTCCAGTAAGCACTTATAAAGATTTTTTCATTTATCCTGTTTTCCTTGCAAAAATCATCCAGTGGAATTAAAGCATTTCTTGATGCAAGTTCAGGTATCCATGCTGCAATTGAACTTATTACATCAGGCGGTGTCCCACCAATTATTGAAAGCAAGGTTTTTTTTCTAGGCTCTGAAATAGTAAGCATTTTTACTTTTATGTTTTTATGTGTGTTATTGAATTTATTTACAAGCTTTTCAATTGCTCTTCCTTCAAAACCTGTCCAGTATTGCCAATAGGTGATCTCTGTCAGGGCAGGATAAATCCTGCCCTGATTACGATTTGCAGAACAGCTAACTAGAAAGAATATTATTAGAATTAATAAGAGAAAAAATTTTTTCATTTTATGAATGCGTTCAACCTAAATTGTAGTGCTTCTAATATATGTTCGTCACAAATAATATCTGAACTTTCCAAGTCAGCAATTGTTCTGGATACTTTTAAAAGCCTGTCATAGCTCCTTGCTGTTAAACTAAAGGTTTTAATTGCTTCTTTTAAAACTTTTTCACTAGTTGAATTTAACTTACAATAAAGTTTTATTTCTTTACTTGTTAAGTGACTGTTAGTTTTATACCTTCTTTTTTGTACATCTCTTGCTTTTAAGATCCTCTCTAAAATTTTATCTGAACATTCTTCTTTTTTATTACTTGTAAGCTCGCTTTCACTAAGTCTTTTTACTTCAAGTTGTAAATCAATTCTATCTAAAACTGGACCAGAAATTTTAGCTAGATATTTCTTTATGTTGTTTATGCTACAGATACATTTTTTTACTGTGTCGCCAAAGTATCCACATGGACAAGGATTACATGCTGTAACTAATGTAAAATCACATGGAAAAGTTATGCTTTTTCGTGATCTTGAAATTGTTATTTCTTTTAATTCAATTGCTTGCCTTAAACTATCCAGAGCAGATTTTTGAAACTCTGTTAATTCATCTAAAAATAAAACTCCTTTATGAGCTAGTGAAATTTCTCCTGGGATTGGAATAGAACCACCGCCAATTAAGCCAGCAATACTTGAATTATGATGCGGGGATCTAAATGGCCTGTCTGAAATTAAGACTCTTTCTTTATTTAGCTTTCCACAAATTGAATATATTTGAGTTACTTCAATTTTTTCTTCATTGTTTAATGGTGGCAATATAGTTGTAAGCCTTTGAGCAAGCATAGATTTTCCGCTTCCTGGAGAACCTATCATAAGTAAATGATGTTCTCCGCTTGCAGATATTTCAAGTGCTCTTTTAGCTAGTTTTTGTCCTTTTACATCACTAAAATCAATTGCATTAGTTTTAATTTCACAGGATGGGGCAAACTCTTTTTGAAATGGCTTTATCTTGTTTAAATTATTTATTATGTTTATTGTTTCCTTTAAATCTGATACAGGATAAATTTTTACTCCTTCAATTAATGAAGCTTCATAAGCATTTTCTTTTGGAATTATAATTCCTTTAATATTTTTTTCTTTTGCTAACTTTTGGATTAAAATTACAAAAGATAGTACACCATTTACCTGACGGACTTTTCCTGAAAGTCCCAACTCTCCAACTATAAAGAGTTCTTCCACGTTTTCTTTATTAAGTAGAGACGCATGGCCATGCGTCTCTATTCCATACCCTGCAAGAATTCCAATTGCAATTGGCAAATCATAAGTAGGTCCAGCTTTTTTTGTATCTGCTGGAGCAAGATTAACAGTAATCTTTTTACTTGGAAATTCCAGGTTGCTTGTTTTAATAGCAGCTCTTACTCTTTCTCTTGATTCATTTACAGCAGCATCAGGTAATCCAACTAAAATAAAATTTGGTAACCCACTTGAAATATCTACTTCAACTTCAACAGGGTAAGCATTTACACCAATTAATCCACATGAATTTATTTTTGCAAAATAATGTTTAGTATCTTCTTCAATTATTTTAATTTCTTCTTCTTGAATTGCCATTGGTGATATTTAAACAAATAACTTTTTAAAATGATGTAACCATTGGTTACATTGCACGAAGATTAAAAAAATTTAATCTTTTTATGTAACCAAAGGTTACACAAGTAGAGATGCGGTTAACCGCGTCTCTACAATTTAAAAGCCCACGGTAACAGTTCTTCAATAGTTGTTACACCCATATTGTCTATTATAATTTTTATTTTTGGATCTGTATAATCAGAAATTAATTGCAAAGCATCACCAGAAGGATATTTTACAAACGGGTAAGCAAAAACAATTGCTTTAGTTTTATTTTTTATTCCACACTTTGCAATAAAGGTTCCAAAAATAGCTCTTAAAGGTTCACTTGAACAACCAAACGAATTGCTGTCTACTGTACAAGCAGAAAATTTTTCTTTGGTATTTTCTAGCAAAATTGCAACTCCATATTTTTCTTTTGAATATGGAGTATGTGCATTGTTAAGTGCTGTACGAGCTAGATCTAGTAGATCTAGCTCTTCAATAGTTAATGATTTTAATTTGTTTGGATCTAAAATTGGATGAGGTAAAAGTTCTTTTGGAGTAAATGTTCTGTCAGTACCATCAAGTAAAATAATTCCTTTTTGATCTAGCTTTTGTAAAATGACTTCCCTACAAGCACCGCAAGGAGTAATTTTGTTTATTTCAATTTCACTTGAAAAATTCTCAAGTGCTTTTGGAACACTTATAGCTAAAGCAATAAATTTTTTATATCCTGCTGAAATCCCATTGAAAATAGCTACTCTTTCAGCACAAATACTTGTAGGTACAGTTGGTTCTACATTAGTACCTGAAAAAATTTTTAGCTTTTTATCTTGGTCAACACCAACAACTACTGCTCCAACAGGGAAATGACTATATGGTGACCAGGAATTGCTTGATACTTCTTTAGCTAGATACTTTAAGTTATCAAAAGATAAATTTGAGTTAATTAGTAACTCTTCAATCTCTTTTTCTTTATATGAATGTATTATTTCTCCGCCTGACATATGGTAAAATCCTTTTGTTATAAATGATATCAGTAAATGATTTTAGAACAGGGCAAACAATTATTTGGAATAACAGCGTTTGGTCTGTAGTTGAATTTTTACATGTAAAACCTGGTAAAGGTGCAGCATTTGTCAGGGCCAAATTAAAAAATATTGAAAAGGGTAATGTAATTGAAACTACATTTCGTGGTGGTGAAAGATTACCAGTAGCAAATGTAGAAAAAAGAGAAATGCAATATCTATATAAAACAGGTACATCTATTACTTTTATGGATACACAGTCTTATGAGCAAATTGAAGTCAGCGAGGAACAAATTGGAGAACAAGTAAAATACTTAAAAGAACAAACAAATGTAATGGTTTTATTTTTTGATGGGAGGATAGTTGGTATTGATTTGCCAGCTCATGTAGAACTTAGGGTTATTGACACACCACCTGCTTATAGAGGTGATACTGCAGCAGGTAATAATAAACCAGCAACACTTGAAACCGGCGCTGAAGTACAAGTACCATTTTTTGTAAATATCGGAGATATTGTTAGGATTGATACCAGAAACAATCAGTACATTGATAGAGTCAAAGGATAGAAGGATTGTGGTTAATGAAAATACCTTGGAAAGAAATTGAAGAGCTTACTAAGTACCTAAAAGAAAAAGGGCTTTCAGAAATCAGTATTGAAACTACAGATGGGAAGATTACTGTAAAAAAAGATCTTCAAGGAAAAATTATTCCTACAGTAGAGACGCATAGCCATGCGTCTCTACAAAAGGGTTTATATGAGGTTAAATCACCAATGGTTGGTACATTTTATATTTCACCAAGTCCTGGAGCTGAACCATTTGTTCAAATTGGTTCAAAAATAAAATCAGGCCGGGTTTTATGTATTATTGAAGCAATGAAAATAATGAATGAACTACCTTCTGAAGTTAATGGTACTGTAAAAGAAATATTAGTAAAAGATAATCAAACTGTAGAATATGGACAAGTGCTGATGAGAATTGAACAAGGTTAAAAAACTTTCAACTTTCAAGTAGAGGTACAAGACTTAATCTGATTGCATCTAAAACTTTTTTTACTTGAATAATTTCTATTTCATTTAGGAGGGCAGGCTTAAAACCTTCCCCTACAGGAATTACAACTCTTTCAAATCCTAATTTGATACATTCTTTAATTCTGTTTTCAATTTGATTTACTTGTCTAATTTCTCCAGTTAAACCAATTTCACCAATATAAACTGTTTTTTTCATCGAGATTACATCTTGCTTACAACTAACTATAGACATAGCAATAGATAAATCAAGAGCTGGTTCATAAGAAGTTAAACCTCCAACAAGATTTACAAAAAGATCATGTTTTGAAAAATTAAATCCAACTCTTCTTTCTAAAATTGCAATTATTTGTAAAACACGATTGTAATCTAAACCATTGGCAACACGACGAGGAGTAGCATAAGTAGTACCTCCTACTAAAGCTTGGACTTCAGCAATTATTGTTTTACTTCCTTCAACTAAAGCAGTATAAGCACTTCCCGGTACAGCTTCTTTTTCTTGTGACATAAATAAAAAACTTGGGTTAGGTATTGGCTTTAACCCGGATTCTTTCATTTCAAATACTGCAATTTCATCAGTACATCCAAAACGATTTTTTGTAGCACGTAAAATTCTAAAATTGTGAAACTTTTCTCCTTCAAAATATAAAACTGTGTCAACAATGTGTTCTAGAACTTTTGGTCCTGCAATTAATCCTTCTTTATTTACATGCCCTACTAAAATAGTTGTTATATTTTTATCTTTTGCAATTCTTAAAAGCTTATTTGCACATTCTCTAACTTGACTAACATTGCCAGCAGTACCTTCTAAATCTGGAGTATAAATTGCTTGAATTGAGTCAATAATTAAAAAATTAGGCTTTGCAGTTTCAATTAAATTTAAAATTATTTCTAAATTATTTTCTGCAAGAAGTAAAAGATTTTCACTTGATAAACCTAGTCTACGAGCTCGAATCTTCACTTGGTAGATTGATTCTTCAGCAGTAATATATGCAACCCTTGTAGAGGCAGGTTTTAAACCTGCCTCTACACTGGATAAATAATCTGCTACTTGTAATAAAATTGTTGATTTCCCAATACCAGGTTCTCCTGCAAGTAAAACTAATGTTCCAGGTACAAAACCTCCACCTAAAACATTATCAAACTCTTTATCAAATGATTTAATTCTTTCAATCCTTGAAAGATCAATATCTGAAATTAAATTAAAATTATTTTCCGTAGAGACGTTGCACGCAACGCCTCTACCTTTATAAATGATTTCTTCAATTAAACTTCCCCAAGAATTACACTCAGGACATCTCCCTAAATAACTTGGTGAAATATAACCACATTCTTGACAGGCCCATTTTGATGAAGTTTTAGGCATAATTCGTTAAATAATTAATCAACGTTCTTACTCCTACTCCTGTTGGCCCTTTTGGTCCATAATCATTTTCTTT
Source organism: Candidatus Melainabacteria bacterium (assembly GCA_016193285.1). Classification (NCBI taxonomy): domain Bacteria; kingdom Bacillati; phylum Candidatus Melainabacteria; species Candidatus Melainabacteria bacterium. The sequence goes on along the minus strand of JACPSL010000007.1, from coordinate 32,716 downwards.
ATCTATCCATGATGGCCCTGCAATATCAATGTGAACCCATGGAATATCATTTACAAACTTTTCAATAAATACTGCGCCATTTTGTGCACCTGATTTTCCTTTTGAACCAGTATTTATCATGTCTGCAATATCACTTTTTATTTTTTCTCTATCTTCATCATAAATAGGTAATTGCCACATTCTTTCTCCAGCTTCATTTCCTGCTTTAATAATTTTCTCTACAAGTTTTTGATTGTTTGTCATAACTCCACTAGCTGTGTCTCCAAGTGCAACTACACATGCACCTGTTAATGTTGCAAGATCAACTATTTCATCTGGCTTTTGTTTTGCAGCATATGAAATAGCATCTGCAAGAGTTACACGTCCTTCTGCATCTGTATTTAAAATCTCAATAGTCTTTCCATTCATTGCACGAATAACATCCCCTGGCTTGTATGCACTTCCGCTTGGCATATTTTCAGTAGCTGCAACTATCATAGTTACTGCAACATCTGGTTTTAGTTCCCTTATTGTACTCATTGTTGCAATTGCTGCTGCTGCTCCAGACATATCATCTTTCATTGTTTCCATTGAATTTGCTGGCTTAAGCGAAAGTCCTCCTGAATCAAATGTTATTCCTTTTCCAATAATTGCTATATGTTTTTTTGGTTTCTTTTTTGGAATATATTTTATCTCAATAAATTTTGGTGGTTCTTTACTGCCTTGTGCTACTGCTAAAAATGCACCCATTTTAAGTTTTTTACAATTATCCCTGTCTAAAACTTTAATCTTTAATTTATTTTCTCTTGCTACTTGTTTTGCAACATTTGCAAGTTTTGTAGGAGTAGCTGATAATGCTGGTTCACTAACTAAATCACGTGCAAGTTTTTGAGCTTTTGCAACTATATTTCCTCTTTTAATTCCAATTTCAACATTTTTTAATTTTGTTTTATCAATCTCAGCAATTATTAATGTATTAATCTCATGTTTTGATTCATTTTTATCTTTTGATTTATATTTAGTAAACTCATAAAGCGCAAGATGTGCTACTTCAGTAATTGCTTGTGCTGTATCTTTTGGATTAATTCTCTCAATTTTTTCTCCGCCTGCGCCATGTAAAATAGTACAAACTGTTTTTCCGCTTTCTTTTTTTGCTGTTCTTAAAGATGCTGCTGCTACTTTTCGAACCCCACCAAGATTAAACTTTTCTTTTTTTCCAAGCCCAACTACAATAACTTTCTTAGCTGGGATTTGACCATTTGTTCTAATTACAAGTGTTGAACCAATTTTTCCTTTAAAATCTTCTTCTTTAATTATTTTTTTTATTAAGCCCTTAAGAGCAAGATCAACTGCTCCAGTTCCACCTCCTGGAGTTTTAACTCCTTCAAAAAGATTTACAATCAGTACATCACATTTTATATTTTCTAATTTTTGATTTTTTAAGATTACTTTCATTTTTTCCCTTTCTAATAAGACCAATTTTAACCTGTTGGGGCAGGTTTTAAACCTGCCCTTACAATCTGCTAGTGGTGTTTTTTTATTTTGTTGTATAATAAATATCTCCTTGGTGCTTATGCGGTTGGAACACACCCCTTCCCATTCCGAACAGGACGGTAAAGACAGCTAGCAACGACAATATTTAAATCGCAAGGTTTAGAGAAGATAGTCATGTGCCAGGGATTTTAAATTTAAAAACCCTCCGTGAAAGCGGAGGGTTTTTAATTAGTTAATTTTATTTTTTTATGCTGCTCTCTTTTTTGGTAGAGCCTGTTCTTCTCTTGGTCCAACTTTTCCTGCTACTGGTGGAGCTTCTTGAGCTTTTTTATATTGCTCAATAATCTCTTCTGCTGTTTGATTTGCTGTACCTTTAGACATTTCTTCAGCTTTAGCAACAAGTGCATCTAGTCTTACAGTATATTTATTATCAGCTGCTCCCTTCAGCTCTAATCCTTCAATTGTACCTTTTATAATGCCTACTGCATTTGCAAATCTTTCAAATCCTTCTTTTGGTACAGTCCCTGTTTTTTCATATACCTCAAGAGCAGCAACAACTTTTGGTATCCACTTTTTTGCTTGAGCTTCTGTTGCTTTTTTATCTTTAGTATAGTGACTTGTAACTATTTCAGAAATTCCATGGCTTACAGTAATATAAGCAGTTGCAGGTCCTTTTCTACCATAGTAATTTGCAATGCTTTTAGTTTTGCTTTTCCTGCCTTCAACAACTTCAGGTGATTTATCAAATTGTTTTATTTCTTCTGTGAGACTGTTGTGAACATCTAAACCTTTTCTTGTGGGTTTCATTTGCAAGCTTTCAGTTCCATCTGCTGTAGGTAGTCTTCTTGCTACTTCTGCAATTTCAGGTGGTGGCTTTTTACCTTGTGACTCTTTCATTACTTCTTGTACCGTTTGTTTTCCTACTCTTCTAGCAGTACCATATGCAGCAGCAGCAGCTTGTGCTTGTCTTTTAGCTGTTTCAATAATTCTTCCTACTGTATCTGTTGTTACTGCTGGAGTTGGTGCAAGTAATATAAACATCTTGTCTCCTTAAATAATTTCTTGAATATTATATTAAAAAAATTAAAACCATTTTTCTTTTGGTTATAATCTGTTTTGATTATGACATAACCTTAATCTAAAACGCAATACCAAATGTTAAAAGATAATGAAATTTAATAGCTGATAAAATAAATTTGTTTTTTAATTGTCTTAATCTCGTAAGGTTAAGAGGTTAGGTTAAGGAAAATGCCAGTAATAAAATCTTCAAACAGCTTGACTACTCATTGGTTAAATATTGCAAGGGATAAAAAAACCCTTTCAGAACAATTCCGAACTGCACTTGAAAATATTGGACTACTTTTATTTTCAGAGGCAATATCATCCTTAGATGGGATTACTTTAAAGAAAGACATAAAAACTCCTTTAAAAAGAACTCAAGCAAAGTTTATAAATCAAAAAAATATTTATATAGTCCCGGTTCTAAGAGCAGCACTAGGAATGCTTACTGGAATTAAAAGTTTAATTCCAGAAGCAAAAGTTGCACATGTCGGTTTATATAGAAGTATAGTCACACTTAAGCCAAACTGGTACCTTGATAAACTCCCTAAAAAAACAAGTAAGAAATCAATATTTTTTGTGCTTGAACCTATGCTTGCTACTGGCGGAACTATTTCTAGTGTCTTAGAAAGAATTAAAGCTTTAGGAGTTTCTAAGATTTATGTAATAAGTGTAATTGTTTCTGAAGGTGCAAAAAAGAAACTAGAAGAAAAATTTCCTGATGTTCGTTTTTATGTTGCTGGAATTGATCCCTATTTAAATTCAAAAGGATTTATTATCCCAGGATTAGGTGATGCAGGAGATAGGGTGTTTAATATGTAGACATGTAGGGGCAGATCTATATGTCTGCCCAGAAGAAAAATCATGGAAAAAATAAAAAATGTACACGCAAGGGAAATTTTAGATTCAAGAGGTACTCCAACTATTGAAGTAGAAGTTGAACTGTCAAACTGTAATATTGGAAGAGCATCAATTCCATCAGGTGCTAGTACTGGAGCATTTGAAGCTGTTGAACTTCGTGATGGTGATAAAAAAAGATATCTTGGAAAAGGTGTTTTAAAAGCAGTTCAAAATGTAAATGAAATTATTTCAAAAAAAATAACTGATAAAGAAATTAATTTAACCATGGATAGTCAAAAAGAAATTGATCAAATATTAATTGACTTAGATGGTACAGAAAATAAAAATAAGCTGGGTGCAAATGCGATTTTAGGAGTAAGCCTTGCATTAGCTAGAGCAATTTCCAATGCAAAGCATATGCATTTGTATCAATTTCTCGGTAGAGACGGGATAACCCCGTCTCTACCAGTTCCTATGATGAATATTCTTAATGGCGGAAAGCATGCGCTTGATTCAGTTGATCTTCAAGAGTTTATGATTATGCCAATTGGTGCTAAGTCTTTTAGTGATGCTTTAAGATCTTGCTCTGAGGTCTATCATACATTAAAATCACTTTTACATTCAAAAGGTTTAAATACTTCTGTTGGTGATGAAGGTGGATTTGCTCCATCACTTAAAGAAAACAAAGAAGCTATTGAATTAATTCTTGTAGCAATTGAAAAAGCAGGATATAAAATTGGCAGTGATTTTTATTTAACGATTGATGCAGCATCGACAGAGTTATATAAAGAAGGAAAATATGTTTTATCAAAAGAAGGAAGAATTTTAACTTCTGAGCAAATGATTGATTTTTATTCTAATTGGGTAAGAGAGTATCCAATATTTTCAATAGAAGATCCGTTAAGTGAAGAAGACTGGAGCGGATGGGCAAATATTACAAAAGTTTTAGGAAAGAAAGTACAAATTGTTGGAGATGATTTATTTGTAACCAATACAAAAAGACTAAAAAGAGGTATAAGTGAAAATTGCGCAAATGCAATTTTAATTAAACTAAACCAGATTGGTACTTTAACTGAAACACTTGAAACCATAGCACTAGCAAAATCAAACGATTACAAATGTGTGATAAGCCATAGAAGTGGAGAGACAGAAGATTCTTTTATAAGTGATTTAGCTGTTGCTACTTCCTGTGGTCAAATTAAGACAGGTGCACCAGCAAGAATAGACAGAATAGCAAAGTATAACCAGCTTCTTCGCATTGAAGAACAACTAGGGAAAGATGCTAAGTATGCAGGAAAAGAATTACAATCTGCTTGCAAGATTAAATAAATTGTTACCAATTTTATTGTTATCGATTGTTTTTAATTGTCATTTTGTTTTTGCTCAAGAAAAATTTTTCCTTCAGGATGAAAAAAACAATATTGATGTTTATGAAAAGGTAAATAAATCTGTTATAAACATAACTACTCATGGATATCAAGTGGATGAATTTTTCTTGCTTGCTGTACCAACAGAAGGAAGTGGTTCAGGATTTGTAATTGACAACAAAGGACACATAGTTACAAACTATCATGTAGTAGAAAATGCAAAAGAGTTTGTTGTAACTTTATACAATGGACAACAATATAATGCATCACTTGTTGGTGTAGATCCAAGTAATGACTTAGCTGTAATTAAAATTAAAATTCCATCAAACAAACTTTATCCTGTCCAGTTAGGTTCCAGTACTGGATTAAAAGTCGGCCAAAAAGTTTTAGCTATTGGAAATCCGTTCGGACTTGAAAGAACATTAACAACAGGAGTAATAAGTAGTCTTGGAAGATCTTTAAGATCAGAAAGTGGTAGATTAATTAAAGGAATCATTCAAACCGATGCTGCAATTAATCCAGGCAATTCTGGTGGGCCATTATTAAACAATACAGGTCAAGTTATTGGAGTAAACACAGCAATTGTAAGTAAGGTTGGACAAAGCTCTGGAATTGGTTTTGCAATTCCCATAAACATTGTAAAAAGAATAATTAATGACTTAATAACATATGGATATGTAATTAGATCAAATATTGGAATATTACAAGTTTACGAAACTGGCCAAGGTTTATTAGTAACTCAGCTAGAACCAGATGGTCCAGCTGAAAGGGCTGGCATTAAAGGCCCAAAAGTTATAATACAAAGAGCTGGAGCTATAGAATACAGATCAATTGATAGATCAAAAGCTGATTTAATAGTTGGTATTGATGGAAAAGATATTGAAACACTTGATGATCTTTTAGATTATATTGAATCTAAAAAACCTGGTGTTGTAATTAATTTAAAAATAATTAGAGATGGAGCAAGGTTAACGGTTCCAATAACTTTAGGGAAAACACAAGCTAATTAATATTTGTTAGGGTTAACTGCCTGTACAATGAAAATATTTTAATCTTTAAAATTATAGATAGAGCATTTATCCCTTGAAATTTATTAATGAGGGTTATCCAACTATGTAATGTCCTTAAATGGTGTGTAAACTTAAATTGAAATAGTAAGAGTAAAAACAAATGTGGAAAGCAGACAAACAAGTTAAAACACTTGTGAGAAATAGCATATTAAGCAATCAAGCAATAGGTGCATTTCTAATATTTATGTATTGTGCAATGTATGGTATTTCTGCACAAGTAATTTTAAATGGTTTAGAGTTAATATATTTTATGGCTTCATTATTAGTTAGTCTTACAGTAGTCTACATAAGAGATCCAGAAGTTCAAAAAGAAAGAGCAAAAAGAGGAATAGTTTTAAATCAATTATTTGGGACAGGTTTAGTTTTTGCTTATATTATAACTTTTGGAATTTCAAGTATTACATTGCTGAATGGATTTAAATTATTATTTTTCATGAGTTCTTATGTTTTTGCAATGTCATTAATTTATATTCGTGACCCTGATCGCATTAAAAAATCAGAAGATATTTCAAGTTCTATAACTACAACTCCTTTCTTTGAAAAGAATCCTTGTTTTATAAACAATAAAGATTTAAGTTGGTTAATTAGAGAATTAAATTCTTCTCTTTCTACTATTATTGGTTTTTCTGAATTAATGATCAATCGGGAATATAATCAAAGTGAAAAAGAATATATGACAAGAAGTATTTATGAAAATGCTATTCGTATGTCTTATAGCATTAATAAAGCTAGTTCACTAATTTCAGATTCAATTACAAAACCAAAAGCAACTCATGATCATGAAGTAGTTGATATGTTGCAAGACAAGAACTTAAGTAAGTAGTTTAAGTTTAAATTGTATAATGTTTCTTATGCCGCTGTGGCGAAATGGCAAACGCAGTTGACTCAAAATCAGCCGGGCGAAAGCCCTTGTCAGTTCAAGTCTGACCAGCGGCATAAATCCTTAAATAAGTCCAATAATTAGCAAAAACTTTTTTTACATAATTTCTTGTTTCATTGTATGGAATTTCTTCTACGAAAAAATCTAGATCTTTGCCTTCTTTATTAAATCTATAAATCCAGTTTTTTACTGCAACTGGTCCTGCATTGTAACTACTAACAGCAAATAAAGGATTGTTAAAGTCTGAAATTAAACCATTTAAATAATGCGTACCTAATAAAATATTTATTTGGGGAGCTTGAAGTAGTTCAAGCGAGGTTAAATTAATATTTTTTTGCCTTGAAACTGTTCTAGCAGTTGGTGGTATTAATTGCATAAGTCCTAATGCACCTGAAATAGATTTTGCATCTTTGTCAAATCTTGACTCTTGTCTTATTAAGCTACAAATTAAAAAAGGATCAATGTTTAAATAATCTTTACTTACCTCATCAATCAATTCCCAAAAATATAATGGATATGCAAGCTTCCACAGAGAATTATTTGATTTTAAGTTGTACTGAGCTAAGAGTAAAGCTGCAGTGTTTATGGAACTTTCATATTCACCATTTAAAGCTTTTAGCCAGGAGGTCGTTTTTTTTGATGCTGATTTATTTATTCCAATTAAATCGATTGCTTCATTAAATTCTTGAATATTAATAAGTTCTAAAACTGTTGCACCATAATAACTTTTTATAGTCTCAGGTTTTATAATAGGTGGAATTGTGTAGTTGACATTATTTGTATGATTGCTTATTTTTTGTTTCCATCCAATATCTTCACCTCCAGTTAGTGCAAGCAATCTAGCTCTTGCTCTAAAAGAATAATAATTATCAAATAATAAATCACTAACTTTTTTGTAACACTCTATTGCTTTAAGCTTTTGATTTGTAATTTCTTCAATTTTTCCTAGCCAAAATCCTATTTTGCAGCTTGTGTCAGATTTTAAGTTACTATATTTCTCTCCAATTTCTTTTGCACTAGCATAATCTTTATCTTGTATTTTTTGCCACATTATTTCCCATACACTATCAAGAATAAACTCACTTTCTGGATAAGTAGAAATAAATTCTCTAAGCAACTCTTCTTTCTTTCTTTTGCTTTCTTCTAAGATTGCTTCTTTATATTTTGTATAAGAAATAAGTTCAGGAATATCTTTTTTAGCAGCTGCCCAAAATGCCCTTTGCATAAAGCTTGGTATACATCTTGAAGCATAAAGAAGTGAAAGTTTTGCATTTTCTGCTTTTGGAAAATTTTTTGTGTGTTTGTAAAAATAGTTTTTTGCTTCACTTTTTCTAGCTAGTCTAAAGAGTGAATAACCTAAATTAAAATAATCTTTAGGATTATTTGCTAGTTTATAAAAGTAAATTGAGTTCTTATAATCTTTTTTATGATAAAAGACATCTCCAAGTAAAGAAAAGTCGTAAGAATTTAACTTAAAATTTAAATTACCTTTAAGAATATCTGCAATTTCATTCGCAAAACGGCCATCTGGACTTTCCTCTAAATATTTTCTCCAAAAGCTTAGTGTTTCTTCGAAATTATTTTTATAAAGGGCAAACTCTCCAAGATAATAATTTGTTGCTATGCCATATTGTGTGTTTGGATATTTAGATTTTAAATTTACAAGGGTTTCAATTGCTTTTTCATTTAATTTAAGTCTCATAAGAGTTTGAGCTAAATAATAAAGGCTTTGTGGAATTGATTTTGAGCTTGGAAAATCATGAATTAGTTTTTTAAAATAAACTAAAGCAACTTTATCGTTATTTGTTAATGTATTTAAATTTGCATAGTGAAAAATTACTCTTTCTTTAAAAGGATAGTTTTCACTTAAAAGCTTTTCATAAATTAAAATTGATTTATTGTAATTATTTTTCCTTTCATAAAGTCTTGCAAGAAGATAATCTCTTTTGTAATCAGTATATTTAGGGAGATCTTTTAAATTTTCTAAATAATTAATTGCTTCTTCTGTATTAACTTTACTTATCCTAATGCCTTTTAAGAGTTTTTCTTTAGCAATAGGTTTTTCGTCTGGTATTGTTTCTTGTGGATTAAATAAAAATTGAATTGGGACTAAAAAGACTAAAAGCAAAAGAGCAACTAAAGCTAGATTTAATTTTAATTTCATAAAGTCAAATTAATTATATGATAGTAGGAGCATAGCGTGCTATGCCCCTACAAAAAAATGTCTACAGAGAAATTAATAGAAAAAACGAAAGCAACGTTTGACACAAATGCTTCTTATATAAAAGTAAGAGGTGCAAAGGAACATAATTTAAAAAACATAGATATTGACATTCCAAAAAATAAGTTAGTTGTTATAACAGGGGTTAGTGGTTCTGGGAAAAGCTCACTTGCCTTTGATACTATTTTTGCAGAAGGGCAAAGAAGGTATGTAGAAAGTCTTTCATCTTATGCAAGACAATTCTTAGGACAATTAGATAAACCAGATGTTGAATCAATAGAAGGCTTAAGCCCTGCTATTTCAATTGATCAAAAATCCACAAGCCATAATCCTAGATCAACTGTTGCTACTGTTACTGAGATTTATGACTACCTTAGACTTTTATATGCAAGAATTGGTATACCTCATTGCCATGTATGTAATGAAAAAATCCAATCACAAACTATTGATCAAATTGTTGATCAGGTTTTATCACAAGATGAAGATTCAAAAGTTCATGTGCTAGCCCCTTTAATCCAAGGCAAGAAAGGTGAATATCAAGCATTACTTCGTGCTTTAGCAAGTGAAGGTTTTACTAGAGTAAGAATTGATGGGAAAACATATTTATTAGAAGAAGAAATAAATCTTGAAAAAAATTTAAAACATAGTATAGAACTTGTAATTGATAGGATTGTTGTAAAAAAACAATCTAGATCTAGAATTACAGATAGTCTATCTCTTGCACTAAAACGAGGAGATGGGATTGTAATAATTGAAGAGCAAGATAAAAGAAAAGATTTTGTATTTAGTGAAAAATTAGCGTGTCCATTTGGACATGGATCAATTCCTGAATTATCACCAAGAGCATTTAGTTTTAATAGTCCTTATGGAGCATGTACTTCATGTCATGGCTTAGGATATCATGCTGAGTTTGATCCTCATCTTGTAGTCCCGGATCCTACAAAATCATTGTCTTGTGGTGTGATTTTGCCATGGGCTAAAACAAATAATGTGTACTATGAACAGCTTTTTGAATCATTAGCAAAACACTATAAGTTTAGCTTGAATATTCCTTGGAAAGAGCTTCCTAAAAAAGTACAAGATGTTATTTTATATGGGACAAAAGATGAAGAAATAAAGTTTACAGTTGACTCATGGAATGGAGATGAAGTCTGGACTTATAAAGGACATTTTGAAGGAGTTTTAAACCAGCTTAAAAGACGATACGAAGAAACTGAATCTGAAAAATATAAAGAAGACTTAGAAAGTTACATGACAAAAACCCCTTGCAAAGATTGTGATGGAAAAAGATTAAAACCACAAATGCTTGCTGTAACTGTTGCCAATGTTTCAATCTCAGAGCTTTGTTCTTATTCAATAAAAAAAGCAATGGAATGTTTTCTTGGTTTATCGGATTTACTTTCAGAAATAGAAAAAAGAATTTCACATCAACTTTTAATTGAGATTAAATCAAGGCTTAAGTTTTTAATTGATGTTGGCTTAGATTATCTTTCTTTAGATAGATCAGCAAATACCTTATCAGGAGGCGAAGCTCAAAGAATTAGATTAGCTACACAAATTGGTTCCGGGCTTTCGGGAGTTTTATATGTTTTAGATGAACCTTCAATTGGTCTTCATCAAAGAGACAACACAAGGTTATTAAACACTTTAAAAAAACTCAGAGATCTTGGAAATACTTTGCTTGTAGTAGAACATGATGAAGAAACAATTCGTACAGGTGACTACTTGATTGATATAGGACCAAAAGCTGGTTTGCATGGTGGTGAAATAATTGCAACAGGAAAAATACCAGATTTAATTTTAGCTAGTAATTCTATAACTGGTGAATTTTTATCAGGTAAAAGAATCATAAGTATTCCACAAAGACGAAGAGAAGGAAATGGAAAGTTTTTAGAAGTTCTTGGAGCAAAATTAAACAATTTAAAAAATATTAATGTAAAAGTTCATCTTGGAAAATTTATAGTAGTAACCGGGGTTAGTGGTTCTGGAAAATCTAGTTTAATAAGTGATCTTTTGTTTCAATATTTACAACATAAAATTTATGGTTCAGTTCCAAGTCCTCATTTTTTAGATGATGTAATAGGTATAGAAAATATTGATAAAGTTATAGTTATTGATCAAAGCCCTATAGGCAGAACTCCAAGAAGTAATCCTGCAACATACATAGGATTATTTGATGTTATTAGGGATGTATTTTCAATGACAAATGAAGCAAAAGCAAGAGGATATCAAAAAGGCAGATTTTCATTTAATGTAAAAGGTGGTCGTTGTGAGGCTTGCCATGGTGAAGGATTAAATGAAATTGAAATGAGTTTTTTACCTTCTGTATTTGTAACTTGTGAGGTTTGTAAAGGTGCAAGATATAATCTTGAAACATTAGAAGTAAAATTTAAAGGAGCTTCAATAAGCCATGTTTTAGATATGACTGTAGATGAGGCTCTTAGCTTTTTTGATGCTATACCAAAAGCAAAAACAAAATTACAAACTTTATTTGACGTAGGTTTAGGATATATAAAACTTGGTCAGCCAGCTACTACTCTTTCTGGCGGTGAAGCACAAAGAGTAAAACTTGCAGAACAACTTTCAAGGCGAAGCACAGGGAAAACAATTTATTTATTAGATGAACCAACTGTTGGTTTACATTGGCATGATGTAGATCATTTACTTTTAATTTTAAACAGATTAGTTGATACAGGAAATACTGTAGTAGTTATCGAACATAATTTTGATGTAATTAAACAAGCAGACTGGATAATTGATTTAGGCCCAGAAGGTGGAGATAGAGGTGGAGAAATTGTTTGTGAAGGAACACCAAAAGACATTACAAGATGTGAGAAATCATACACAGGACAGTATTTGAAAAAAGCATTGAAGCTTTAAGTTTAAATAGCTATAATATCTGTAAATTATGCTAGATAAAGATAAAATAATTAGATTACTAAGAGAGATTAAACCAAAACTAGAAAAAGATTATGGCTTTGAAACCATCTTTTTATTTGGCTCTTACGTAAGAAACGAAGCTGGAGTAAATAGTGATGTTGATATAGCTGTAAAAGTAAAAAATAATCTTTTTAAAACTTGGGATAATTTTTTAAATGCAAAAGATGAAATGCAAAGCCTGTTAGGCAGCGAAGTGGATTTAATATATTTTGACTCAATGAATCCTATTATTAAAGAAGAAATCGGAAAGGAAAATATAAAAATTGAATAAAAATATTTTGTATCTTCTTTCTATCCTGGAAGCCATTGAAAAAATCAAAGTCTATAAAAATGACTTTAAGAATGCTAATGACTTTTTTGAAGCTAATTTACAAAAAGAATTTAATGCTACAATTAACCTTTTAATTGTAATTGGAGAAGAAGCAAGAAAAATTGACGATGAATTAAAATCAATAACAGATTTTGAATGGAAATCAGTAATTGGACTTCGAAATTTTCTTTCACATAATTATAAAGGCATTGATCCCAATATTATTTGGGATATAGTAAACAACAAGCTTGATAAACTTAAAGAAATTTGTATTTTACTTGTTAAAAAAACCGAGATCAAAAAAGAACAAATCTCTACATTGCTAAATTCTCCTTACTATAAAAACATCAAATACCTACTTAATGAGTTTTAAAAGAGGGATCATACACAGGACGGTATTTAAGGAAAGTTTTACGTTAAAAAAAATTAAAAAATACATATCATTAATTAAAATATTGGCTATTCTTTTAATTAGTTAGAAAAAGGAGACAAAAAAATGGCAACAATAACTACAACAACACTTTACACAGCTAGAACATTTTCAAACTTAAAAGGCCTAAAAGGAATTTCAGATGCACAGCTTGCAGAACATTTTAAGCTTTTTCAAGGATATGTAAACAATACAAACATCTTAAATCAAAAAGTAGAAGAACTAACAAAAGCAGGAAAGTCAGGTACTCCAGAATATAGTGAGTTAAAAAGGAGATCTGGTTTTGAATACAATGGAATGATCTTACATGAATACTATTTTGATAATATGATACCTAATAGTAGTCAAATAGATCAAGGTTCAAAACTTTATAAAAAAATCTGTGAATGTTTCTGGGACTTTTCTACTTTTGAAAATGATTTTAAAAATGTAGGAAAAATGAGAGGCATTGGCTGGGCAATTCTTTACCAAGATCCTCTAACTAAAAAACTTTCAAATCATTTTGTAAGTGATCATGAAATTGGAAATCCAGCAGGTTATAAACCAATTCTTGCAATGGATGTCTGGGAACATGCATATATTGGAGATTACAAAGCAACAGAAAGAGGAAAATATATTGATGCTTTCTGGCAAAACATCTGCTGGAAAACTGTAGAGAGTAGATTATTAGATTAACTATTGAAGAGTTCTTAAAACTTTAATTCACAGATGAGTGTATTTATATAATCCACTCAGCCTTAAAAAAATTTAATCTCTAGATAAGTTTACAGAGCTTAAGCAATACATTTGCAATTTTTCTAATGGTGAGATTATAAAAATAATTTGCTTTTAAAAATAAAAAAAGGAGTTTATCATGACAATTAGAATAGAAAATACGCTTGTCTCTATTGATAGAGCAGTTATGGACATCTATCCATACGCTAGAAAATTAACAGAAAAGAAAGCAACAGAAGCTGGATTACAAATGGCTGGAGCATTTACAGCTCCAAACGTTCATACTGATGCTGCAATTAGAGCACGGATACAAGAACACTTAGGTGATAAGGTTGATCCTACTATTCTTACACTTATTGAATTAATAAAAAATCCATATTTAGACAACACTCTTAAAGCTGAAATTCTTAAACTTTATACAGATGGTAATAAAGAAGAGATGGGTAATATACAAGTAAGTCTAGAAGTTGCAAAAGAAAAACTAGATCAATACTTAGGTGGCGGCCGGCAATTAGTGGAAGTATTAAGTAGGCCAGAACCTAGAAAATTTAAAAGTATTCCTGATGCAATTAACCAGGCTGTTCTAGACTTATGGAGTATAGCTTTAGAGATAGCTACACCAAAGGTTCAAGAACTACCGATAGCAAAAGCAAAAGCTCAAACTGAATTAAACGTAAAAACTGACTGTGCAATAAGAGCACTTCTTTTGCATTATTACGAACCAGATCATCCAGAAAAACAAGTTGATAGGGAAGGAAAACTGCTTAAGGGCATGCACCTTGAATTAATGCGGCATCCATTCTGGGATAAGATGGATAATATTCAAAGTGCAGTAGATATCGAGCAACTTTCCGAATCCAGGTACAAGGAAGAAGTACTCACACGAAAAATATTGCTTGAAGCAGCGGAAGAAGCATTAGGTAAAGTATATCTAGCTACAGGTCTCGGGCTTCCAAAAGTTGAACCAGCAGAAGCTCCTCAAACAAAGGTTATTGAAGCAGATGTACCAACTGTTGTAGTTCCTGAGGAAGAAAAAAATAAGTGGGATTAAAAGTAGCAGGACAAGCAGTAAAAGAGTATTTGGGTGATGGTAATCAATTCCCAATTGTTGAAGAAAGAAGTAAGGAAAAATCTTAATTAAGTGGAATTAGTGATTATAAACTTAAGCTAGAAAGTTCATCCCAAGTTGCTTAATACTACTTACTGCTAAATTGGATATAATATTTAGTTATGATTATTGATTATATTAATGCAGCTTTAGAAACAGCAAAGTATAAAATTCTTCTCGGTGAAAAAGAAAAATTTTATGCTGAAATTCCTATTTGTAGAGGCGTATGGGCAAATGGAAAAACTTTGGAAGAATGCAGAAGAAATTTAAAGAGTGTACTTGAAGGTTGGATAATAATTAGACTACAAAGAAAACTACCAATTCCAAAAATTAAAAATTATAGTTTAAGACCATTAAAGGTATAACAATGAATGAGTAAAAGATTACTCCCTGTTAATTGGAAAGAACTAGTTAGAAAGTTTAAAAGATTCGGCTTTATTGGACCATTTATAGGTGGAAGACATCCTTACATGATTAAAGGTAACTTAGTTATTACAATACCAAACCCACATAAAGGTGATATTGGTGTCTCATTGCTTTCAAGAATTTTAAAACAAGCAAATATTAATATAGATGAATGGATTAACACTAGATGAAATTTATTACTTATGTTTTATTAATTGTCTTATTCTTTACATCCTGTTCGTCAAATAAATTAAAAAATGAAAAAAATCTCCGCCTTGGATACATGCCAAATGTTACTCATGCAACAGCACTTATTGGAATTGAAAAAAATATATTTCAAGATGAACTTACAAGTAATATAAAATTAAAACTAATTCATTTTGTAGTTGGGAATAGTATTATTGATGCATTTATAACTAATCAAATTGATATTGCATACGTAGGCCCAGGACCTTTTATTAATGCCCTTTACAGAAAAGTACCAATTAAATTGTTAGCAGGAGCATGTAACGGTGGCACCACCATTGTAGAGACGTTGCGCGCAACGTCTCTACAGGAGGGTTCTCGCATCGCCATTCCACAATATGGCAACACACAGGATTTACTTTTAAGATTGTTTTTAGAGAAAAACAATTTAACAGATAAGGTAAAAATTATTGCAATTCCACCACAAGATACTGGAACTGCTTTTTTTACAATGTCAATTGATGCTGCTTGCTTACCAGAACCTTGGGGAATAATTTTAATTAAAAAAGGTGTTTGTAAATTACTTATAGATGAAAAATCTATTTTAAATGGACAAGATTATCCTGTTACATTACTTATAGTAAATAAAAAATATGCAGAAGAACATCCTGATTTGGTGGAAAAATTTTTAAATGCCCATAAAAAGATAAATGAATTCATTATTAAAAATCCTAAAGAATCAATAGAAATTGTTACAAAAGCTATTTCTAATATTTCGAAAAAACAAATTGATTCAAGTATAATTAAAAAATCCTTTGATAGATGTAAGTTTGAAAATAAGGTTAATTTAAATTTATTAAATAAGTTTAAAGAAATTGGAGTAAAAGCAGGTTATTATGAAAACTACCATTATTAGAATTGTTTTTTTTATACTTTTATTTTTTATATGGTTTTTGTTTGTAAAGCTTACTAATACTCCTTCTTACATACTTCCAGAACCATTTGAAGTAATAGATAGTTTTTATTATGGATTCTTAAAAGGAAATTATTCAATTGCAATATCTTATTCGCTTGTTAGAGTTTTAACAGGTTATTTTTTAGCACTTGGTGTTGGAGTTATTATTGGAATATTAATTGCTAGATATTATATACTTGACATTACTTTCGGTAGAATGATCCTTTCACTTCAGTCAATCCCAAGTGTTGCGTGGGTTCCACTTGCCTTACTTTGGTTTGGAATAACTGATAGCGCAGTAATTTTTATTATTATTTTAGAAGCTATTTTACCTATTGCATTAAGTACAAAAAATGCTATGAAAAATATTCCACAGAGTTTAATAAGAGCAGCTCAAACACTTGGCTCCAGAGGATTACATTTATACAAAAACGTTATTATAAAAGCAATGATTCCTGAACTTGTAACTGGCTTAAGATTAAGCTGGGCATTTGCATGGAGAGCATTAATAGCTGGTGAACTTTTTATAAGTGGAGCTGGCATTGGACAAACACTTGAGCTTGGAAGATCGCTTGCAGATATGGCTCAAGTAATTGCAATGATTACAACTATTGGAGTAATTGGGTTTTTAACTGAAAATATTTTCTTTGGAATGATTGAAAGACGTGTAAGAATAGCATGGGGACTGCAATGATTGAACCTAAAATACAATTTATAAATGTCTCGAAATTATTTAATAATTTTTCTAGAGATGAGATTGTTTTACGAGGTTTAAGCTTTGAAATCTTTGCTGAAGAGTTTGTTTGTATTTTAGGTCCATCAGGTTCTGGAAAAACTACTATTTTAGGACTTGTTGCAGGATTTATAAAATCAAATTCTGGCAATATTTTGTTTAATTCTAAACCTATACGAAGGCCGGATAGCACACGAACACTTGTTTTTCAAGACTATGCATTATTTCCTTGGCTAAATATTTTAGATAATGTTGCTTTTGGTCTTACTACTAAGAACCACAGTAAAAATCACTCTAAAGAAAAAGCTCTTGAATATTTAAATCTTGTAGGGCTTGCAGATTATAAGAATCATTCAGTAGCTCAACTTTCAGGTGGTATGAAACAAAGAGTTGCAATTGCAAGAGCATTAGCTGTTGATCCTGAAGTATTACTTTTAGATGAACCTTTTGGTGCATTAGATCAACAAACAAGAGAAAATATGCAAATTGAGTTACTAAGATTGTGGACAAAAACAAAAAAAACAGTCTTATTTGTAACCCACAGTGTTGATGAGGCTTTGAAGCTAGGAGACAGGATTTTAGTAATTGGCGGGAAGCCTGGAAAACTTTTGCTTGATACAACTATTGCAGTATCAAGACCTAGAGATTTTAAAAATCCACAATTAGTAAATGTTAGAAACCAGATCCTTGAAAAAATATCACAACCTGATTTATTTATGGGAGCAGATATATGACGGATCGGCGAGCCGGCGAGGTAGCGAACTGGCGAATTGACGAACTGATGAATTGCCCCATTGTCCACTCACCAATTCTTTATATAGTAGCAACACCAATTGGTAATCTTGAAGATATTACATTACGTGCTCTTAGAATATTAAAAGAAGTAGATTATATACTATGCGAAGACAAAAGAATTACAGTCAGGCTTTTAAATAAATATGAGATTAAATCAAAATTAATTTCTTTGCATAAGTATAATGAAGAAAAATCTACACAAGAGATTTTATCCTTATTAAAGGAAGGTAAAAATATTGCTCTTGTTTCAGATGCTGGCACACCTTTAATTTCAGATCCTGGATCAAGACTCATAACTCACTTAAGAAAAAATAATATTAAAATTATTTCTATTCCAGGACCAAGTTCTTTGACTAGTGCTTTGTCTGCTTGTGGTTTTGATTTAAGAGAAGTTTTATTTTTAGGTTTTTTACCTGCTAAAAAGTCAAAAAGAGAAAAAATAATTTCTTCACTTAAAGAAAGAGCCAAAGTTGTAGTAATATTTGTTGCACCACATGATTTAAAAAAATATCTTTTAGAAATTTATAATATTTACCCAGATATTAAAATCTTTTATTCAAGAGAGATCTCAAAAATTTATGAAGAAAATTGGTCTGGAAATATTAAAGACTTAGTCCTTCAATTAGAGGCTAAGCCTTTAAAAGGTGAGATTGTTTTAATATTAAATTTTAATTTTATCTGCGATTAACTGTTTGTTTAAATTGTTTGCCAGCTGAAAATTTTGGAACTGTTCCACTTGGGATCATAATTGCTTCCCCTGTTTTTGGATTTCTTCCTTTTCTTTCTTTTCTTTTCCTTGGTTCAAATGTTCCAAATCCAACTAAAGTTACCTTATCTCCCTTAGAAAGAGATTTCATAATAGATTCAAGAATACACGACAACATTTCATCTGCTTTCTTTTGAGTAATTTGTAATTTATTTGCAATTTGTAAGATTAAGTCTTGTTTATTCATAAAATTCCTCCAGTTTCATTTTTGCCTAATCTTGATGATATGCTAAAAGCCTTGATTTGTCTAGGTTATAGCCTTTCAGTGATACAGATTAATTGGTTTAATATGATTATTAGATCATGCATACCATAAAAAAAATCAATAAATTAAGATTAACAAATTTTACTCGGGTTATTGGTTTAGACATTGATAATGAATTATTTGTTATTGATGGAAAGGTTAGATTAAAACAAAAAGATTTTAATAGTGACTTCATAACAATTGATTTACAAGATTGTATTATTTCTCCAGGTTTTATAGATGTACAGGTAAATGGTTTTAAGGATTGTAGTTTTTGGAAATTTCCTGACTTTTCTAGTATTGATGCTTTAAGACAAGATTTAGCTTTTCATGGAGTTGTAGCATTCTGCCCAACTATAATTACAAGGACTGAAAGTCAAATTATTGAACTAATTAATCATATTAATTCTCACATTAAAAAATCTAGTGATAAGCCAGGTGCAAAAATTTTAGGAATTCATATTGAAGGAATTTTTATTTCTAAGTTTGGGGTTCATGAAAGTAAATATTCAAAACAAGATTTAACTATTAAAAATATTGAACCTTTTATAAAAGAAAATGTTGTAATGTTTACTTTAGCACCTGAGCTTGATAAAACAGGCGAAGCAATAAAATTTTTACAAAGAAACAATATCTTGGTTTCTATCGGGCATACAAATGCTACTTATAAAGAAGGTTTAAAAGCAATAAATGAATATAACTTAAAGACTGCTACTCATATGTTTAATGCAATGAGAGGAATTGATGGATTTATACATAGAGGCAAAGGTGATTTAAATTTACAGGTTTTAAGATCTAAGCTTGAAGATAATAACAAAATTAATCCAGATAAAGATGGAATTATGCTTGCACTCTTAAAAAGTAATGAGGTTTTATGTACAGTAATTGCTGATGGAGTACATGTAAATAGACAAGTTGTTTCAATACTAAGAGAATATAAAGATAAAAATCATTTTTCATTAGTCTCTGACCTTGTTTCATCTGATTTTTATAATCAATCTAAATTACAAAACATTTTAGGTGGCTCGCAAGATACATTAGACAATTGTGTTGCTAATTTAATAAACTGGAAAGTTTCAAACTTAGAAGAAAGTTTAATTTCAGCTTCTCTTCCAATTTCAAATCAATTAAAAATAGCCCAGAATCTAGGATTAGGGAAAATAATCTTAGGAAAAGAAGCAAACATAATTTTCTGGAATACAAAAAGAAATGTAGTTAAGGGAACCATTATAGGAGATAACATCTTCTTAAACTATTGACTATGGAAGCTTATGTACTTGGTTGGCCTCAGCCAAATGGAAAAGTTGCAATTTTATGCAGGTCTAGTGGACCTAATCCTGGGCCTGCTTTTTGTAAAACCAGAAAAGAAGCTGTCATCTTAAGAACAAAACTTGCAAATGATCCAAGAGGAAAACAAAATAAAAAAGCTAGAGAAATTATAAGAAGATTACTTATGTATCTTTATGTAAGTGATGAAACAATAATGTGGAGACCAGGCGACCTCTGGGTTTATTTAGATCCTAGGAAATTAGTGCTACTTGAGGAAGCAAGATTTTCATAAGTGATATAACTCACATAGTTAATTTTGCTTAGGGTAAGCTCTGAGTAGAGATATCCATTAGGGGTAAATATGCTATATGAGTGAAAAATCAAAATATAGCTTACTAAAAGAAAGAAGAATTAAAGATATTTCACTGCCAGGTAATATTCTTGCTTATTTTTCATTGTGTAAAGAGATAAGAACTAATCGCAGTGAGCTACCTGTTTATAGTAAATTACCGTTCTTTTCAAAAATTACTAAAGAGCATACTCCAGAAGGAGTTATTAAAGCATACTGGTCTTTTTTAAAATACTGATTTTTACCAAAGCTTAATCTTATTTTGATTAAACTTTTCATGGAGGACCCTATATTAAATTAAAAAAGTAATTAGTTTTTCAAAACTTAATTTTTAAAACAAAAAGGAAATCATTTTGTGGCCATAGCGCTTGTACAAAATCAATTACCTACTATTGCATTATCTTGTGGAGTAGTACCTGGTTCTTTTACTGGTGTCTACAGTAGAAATACTTTTCAGTTAGAAAAATTAAATCATGCTGTTTCTAGTTTTGTTGGACACTTAGATGAGATTAAAAAACAAAAGAGAATTGCTAAAACTAACTATCAAATTGATGCAAGAGTAAGAAATGTTGCAAATAATCTCCCACTTACAGGAGAATTAATGGAAGAAGTTGGTCCATTTGGTTTAATGTATGCACGTCTTGATCTCTTGAAATATTATAAAAAATCATCCACACAATATTACTGATAAAATCTGGTTGTTACAAATTATTTTTTGACTTTATGTACTGTATAGTGCATTATATAAGTCTACAAAACGCCAAAGATATCTAGGAGGCATTGTCTTTAAAAATAAAACCTAGAAGAGGTATTAAATAAAATTGTCTTTGGCCCTCTTAATTTTAATAGAGGGTTTTTTATTTAGGTAGAAACAAAAAAAACAATGAAAAATTTAGAAATTAAAAAAGAAATAGTTAGTGATCTAAAACAAAAAATTGCTAAAACAGCTTTAGCAGTTGCAACAGATTATAGAGGATTCACGGTTTCTGAAATTGCAGAACTTAGAAAGAAACTTAAAAAAAATAATGCTGATTACAAGATTGCAAAAAACACTTTAATTAAGCTCGCTATAAAGGATACTAACCTCTGTGAAATAGAAAATCTTTTAGAAGGTCCAACTGCACTTTTACTAGGTTATGGAGAACCTTCAGCGTGTGCTAAGACATTAGTTGGCTTCATTAAAGAAATTGAAAAAGGAGAAATTAAAGGTGGAATTCTTGATGGCAAGTTATTAACTAAAAATGAGATCAGGACTTTTGCAAACTTACCATCTAAAGATATTTTACTTAGTCAAATAGCAGGTCTTCTTGTAGCAAATGTTTCTGGTATAGCTTGTGTATTTGAAAATTTGATTAGAGATATTGCACTACTTACTGAAGAAGTAGCAAAGAAAAATATAGGAGGAAAATAAAATGGCAACAAAAACAGAAAAGTTACTTGAGGATATAGCCTCACTTACAGTTCTTGAAGCAGCAGAACTGAAAAAAATGATGGAGGATAAATTTGGTGTTACAGCAGTTGCACCTGTTGCAGTAGCAGCAGCAGCTAGTGGAACACAGGCACCAGTTGAAGAAAAAGATACTTTTGATGTTGTTTTAGCAAGTTCAGGTGATAAGAAAATTGAAGTCTTAAAAGTAGTTAGAGAAGTCACTGGACTTGGTTTAAAAGAAGCAAAAGATCTTGTAGATGGTGCACCCAAACCATTAAAAACCGGGATTAAAAAAGACGAAGCTGAAACAATTAAAAAGAAAATTGAAATAGCTGGTGGCAAGGTAGAACTAAAATAGACCCGTAGAGACGCCTGGCCAGGCGTCTCTACGATAAAAATGTTTAAAAAAATTCTAATCGCAAACAGAGGAGAAATTGCTCTTAGGATCTTAAGAGCAGCTTGTGAACTTGGAATTGAAACTGTAGCAATATATTCTGAAGCAGACAGTAATTTGTTGCATGTTCAATTAGCTGATGAAGCATATTGTATTGGTCCTGCAAAATCAGCAAACAGTTATTTAAATATTCCTTCAATTATTAGTACAGCAATATTAACAAGAGCTGATGCAATTCATCCTGGTTATGGTTTTTTAGCAGAAAATCCTACTTTTGCAGAAATGTGTGAATCACATGGAATTAAATTTATTGGACCTACACCAGCTAATATTTCTTCAATGGGCGATAAAGCAACTGCAAAAAAAATTATGAAAAAAGCAGGTATACCAGTCATACCAGGCATAGAAGGGCTAATTAATGATCCAAAGATAGCAACTAACGAAGCAAAAAAAATAGGTTATCCAGTAATTGTAAAAGCAACTGCTGGTGGCGGCGGAAGAGGCATGAGAATTGCTTATGATGATGACCAGTTACTTACAAGCATTGAATCAGCTTCCCAGGAAGCAAATAATGCTTTTGGAAATCCTGGGATTTATCTTGAAAAATATATAACAAAACTTAGGCATATTGAAGTTCAAATTTTAGCTGATGAATATGGAAGTGTAATTCATCTTGGAGAAAGAGATTGTACTCTTCAAAGAAGGCATCAAAAGCTTTTAGAAGAAGCACCAAGTATTCATATTGACAACAGGTTGAGAGAGAAAATCGGGAATATTGCAATTAATGCTGTTAAGTCAATTGGTTATAGAAATGCTGGCACAGTTGAGTTTATTTTAGATCTTGATACAAAGAATTTTTATTTTATGGAAATGAATACAAGGATTCAAGTTGAGCATCCTGTTACTGAAATGGTTTGCAACATTGATTTAATAAAAGCTCAAATTAGAATTGCAAGCAGTGAAAAGCTCTGGTTAAAACAAAATGATATAAAAATCCATGGACATGCAATTGAATTTAGAATAAATGCTGAAGACCCAGAAAATAATTTTGCCCCGTCATCAGGTAGTATTGATGGATATATAACTCCAGGGGGATTAGGAGTAAGAATAGATAGTCATTGTTATCCTGGTTATACAGTGCCACCTTACTACGATTCTATGATTGCAAAGCTTATTGTTTGGGATGAAACCAGAGGAGGTGCAATTAATCGAGGAATTAGAGCACTTGACGAATTTGCAATTACAGGAATTCAAACAACAATTCCATTTCACTTAAAAGTTCTTGAACATCCAAAATTTATTTCTGGTGACTTTAGTACTGATTTTGTTGCTAAGGAGTTATAGAGGGCAGATCTGTAGATTTGACCCCTACTTGTTCTACTTATACATAATCTTTGGCTGTGTAATTCTAATCTGTAATTCTTTCCCTTGTTTAGTTTTCATTTCTTCTAAGATTCTAAATGCACCAAAACTACCTTGCCCTTGCATTTTACTTGCACCATAAGCCATTGCTGCTTGAAATAACATTGTTCTAGTTAATGTCTTTAATTTCATTTTTTTTCTAAGCACAAGTCCCAACCCAAATAAAATACTGCCAATAAAAATACCAATTGAATAGTAAATTAAAAATGGATTTGTAAAATTAAAAGGTCTAGTAAAACTAAATAAAAATGAAAAAACAATTAATAAGATAAACCCTAATGTTAGCGGTAAAACCGTTAGGATAATTTCTTTTTTCATACCTTGCATTTCTGGCATAAGAACCTCTGTAATTTGCATAGCAGTTTGCGAGGATGTTTTGTCTCTTTCCATTCGTTTAATAATTTCTTTTGTATAGTCCATTACATAATCAACTTTATCCTTTTTTATAAACCTATGATAAATAGTACTCCAGGAAGAAAATTCTTTTTTATGATCAAGAATAAATTTTTGTGCATAAGTAATGTGATTATTTATAATTTGTTTTACTTTTTCATCTACCATATTTTTCTAATTCTCCAATTCTCAATTCTCAATTCTCAATGTTGCTCCTGTCATTTCTTTTGGTTTTTCAATTCCAATAATATCAAGTATTGTAGGTGCAATGTCTGCTAAACAACCATTTTGTTTTAATCTAATATTTTTTAAAGCATTGTTTATTAATATAAATGGCACAGGATTCAAACTGTGAGCAGTTCTGATCGAACCATCTTCATTTAACATTTGATCTGCATTTCCATGATCGCTAGTAACTATTAATGTACCACTTGTTTCTTGTATTGCTTTGTAAATTTCTCCTAAAGCTTTATCTACTGTTTCCACAGCTCTGATAGTTGCACTAATAATTCCTGTATGACCAACCATGTCTGCATTTGCAAAATTTACCACTATTAAAGAATAGTCTTTGGATAAAATTGCAGAAGTTGTTTTTGTACAAACCTCATTTGCACTCATTTCTGGTTTTAAATCATATGTAGCAACTTTTGGAGAAGGTACTAATATTCTTTCTTCTCCTTTATATTCTTCCTGCCTTCCCATATTAAAAAAACTTGTTACATGTCTATATTTTTCAGTTTCAGCAATTCTAATTTGCTTTTGATTAAGCATAGAAATTAACTCTCCAAGAGATTTATCTTTATTTACTTTGGGCAGCTCTTTATGTGTAAACGCAGTTGGAACAATTGGATTAGCATATTGTTTATTATGGAGCTTTATATCATATTCAGTTAAACATGCATAATATAAATTTTTAGGGAATATTTCTCTTTGAAATTCACCAAAAGTAACTTGCGTTAATGCAGTAGTAATTTCCCTTGCTCTATCTGGTCTAAAATTAAAAAATATAACAGCATCGTTATTAGAGATTAAATCTTCTTTTGTACCTACTAATGTAGGCATTATAAACTCATCAGAATTTTCAAGTGGACAATTTGTTTCACTTTGACTTTTTTCTCCTCTTAAATATGCATTTTCTACAGCACATATAGCACTTTCAGCTTTAAGTCCAATACCTTTTGTAACTAAGTCATAATAACGTTTTATCCTGTTCCATCTATTGTCTCTATCCATAGCATAATAACGACCACATACAGTAGAAATTTTTCCATTAATTATTTTTATTTTTTCTTTTACTTTTTTTAATAATTGGATTGCATTTTTAGGCGGATCATCTCTCCCGTCAGTTATTGCATGAAGTAAAACTTTATTTATTTCTTCTCCGTTTTCTCCGTTATGTCTTGCTGCAAGTTCAAACAATGCATACAAATGCCCTAAGTGACTATGTACATCTCCTTCACTAATTAATCCCATAATGTGTAACTTAGAAGAGTTCTTTTTTACATGTTCAATCGCATTTAACAATGTTTTATTTTTAAAAAACGAGCTGTCTTTAACTGCCTGGCTTATAAGGGTTAGCTTTTGAGTAACAATTCTGCCTCCACCAATATTTTCATGTCCAACTTCTGAATTACCCATAACACCATCAGGAAGCCCAACAGCTTTACCACTTGTATACAAAATAGTATTTGGATATTCTTTAAGAAAAAAATTGAAGTTTGGAAGATTAGCTTCTGCTATTGCATTTCCATTTTTATTATTAGATATACCCCAGCCATCAAGAATTACAAGTACTACTGGTATGTGTCTTGTGTTTAACATTTAGAATTCCAATTGCTTTAACCTTAAATCCCAAATATGATGCATAAATAACTGTAGAAACTAGATTATAACAATAAGCACTTACATTTAGTCTTTGTAAAACCTTCTTTTCATGAATATTTGGAACAACTCCTTTTTTTAACCCACAAACTATAATTCCCTTTTTTGAAATATATATATTATTTAATGGAATAAATTTAGGACCCGTTAATGGATTTATACCTGAAAGATTTATATGATCTTTAATTTCATATTTATTCTTTGAAAGCTTTGTCAACGGGTAAATGTAGTCAATTATTTGAAGAATTCTTTTTTTTTTATGTTTTACTATGATGCTTTTCTCCACAATTTTTTTTCTATAAAAGTTGCATTGCTCCAAAACCTTTCAAGCTTATAATATTCCCTTATCTTTTTGCTCATTATATGAACAACAATATTTCCAAAATCCAGCACCATCCAATTACTTAAAGCAAAACCTTCCTTTGAAATTAATTTATAATTTAAATTATTTAATTCTTCAGTAATATACTCTGCAATAGCTTCTATTTGTGCTGGGCTTTTTGCTGTAATAATTAAAAAATAGTCTCCAACAATTGTTAACTTACTGACATCTAACAATAGGACATCTTCACCTTTTTTTTCTTCTGCTGCATTTGCAGCTATAATTGCAAATTCTAAATCATTTTTTTTCTTAGCTTCTTTTTTTATTGTAGCTTGTTTGATTCTCAATTCTCCAATTCTCTAATTTCCATTCTACCAATCGAAGCTAATAAAAAAAAGTAGGGTATAAAAATTTGTCCTCTAAAAAAAACAGTATCAAACATTCCATGTACAATTATTGCAATTAGTGAGAGCAATAAACCAAGAGCAAAAATATTACCTTTATTCCAAAATAAACTATATAATTTTAAAAATGAAGTTAAGAAAATTAATATAAATATAAAGGCTCCTATAATTCCGGTTTCAATAGCAATTTCAAGAAAAATATTATATGCAGCAAGTGCATCAAAACCACTTATCATGTATAAGCCATAAGCTAATCTAAAAGTGTTATTTCCTGGTCCAACCCCAAAGAGAAAATTATCTTTTAACATTTTAAAGCAAGCTAACCAAACATTAATTCTATAGCTATTACTTGTATGCTCTCTCAATGTAAAGATTGTTAAAAGCCTTTCTTGGATTATTGGGAACAAAAAAATAATTCCAGAAGAAAAAATTAAAAGTACTAGAAAAAATACAAGCTTTTTAAAATTGCTTTTCTGAAAAATAATAATTGCACCTGAAAGAATTCCGGAAATTAATCCTAGATATCCTCCTCGCGAGCCAGTAAAAATTAAACAAACTAATATCAAGATACTCACGCTAAAAAACAATAACTTTAACATAAAGCTAGTCTTAATTTGATAAGGCAAAAGAACAGTAATTGGTAAAAGTAAAAGCAAGTATCCTCCAAGCAAGTTAGGGTTTCCAAGAGTTGAGTAAACTCGTGTATGAGTATTTTCAAATTCTGGATCTTCCCAGGTTGCTAAAGGTTCAACTCCAATAAAATACTGATTTATCCCTATAATTGAAGTTACTACAGCACATGAAATTAAAAAGCACCATAGAAGAAAAAAAGACTTACTGGAAGAATTTTGCAAGGTAAGTTTTATTAAAAAATACCAAAGAAAAAAAATAATATATTTGTAAAGTCCAACAATGCTTTCTTTTAAAAAATAAGAACTAAAAGTACTTATTATTAAAATACATAAAAAAACTAAGATTAGAAAATCTATAAAGTTAAAATTTGCTTTTAATAGGAAATTGTTTAAAAAAATATTTAATAAAAAAACTAAAAAACAAAATAAAATTATTACACCTATGCCAAATCTGTCATTTGCAAATTGAGGAAAAGAAAGAGAAGCAAATAAAAAACAAATTGAGATATAGAGCAAAGAACGTAACGGCGTAACGGCGTAACGGCGGATCGGCGTAGAGAAAAATTTCTTAAATATTATCCCTATAAAAGATTCTTTTATTGTAGTATCTGACCAGCTGTCTAATTTAATAATTAGAGATGGGATAGACATTTATTACTTTTCCACTTAGCCTGTAATTAAAACCTTCAAGTTCAATTTGATTTCCAATTTTAATCTTATTTCCTCCTACTACATAGCCATCTTTTGTTTTTAAAGCAGTATCAGCTAAAGTAACATGGCAGTCTCTTATATTAATTCGAGCAGGATCTTCTACCACCTTATAAGAACCTTTAAAATCTGGAATTGTAATAAGTTTTTTCTTTTCTTCTACTTTAATTATTTTTAATTTTGTATATGGTCTATTTCTAATGGTTATTGCAGCTTCTTCATTAGCTTTAAAAAAATTACCATTAAGAGAAGAAACATCTGCGAGAAGCACTTCAATTGCAATGTTTTCTTTGTCTTCAATAACTTTATTTATGCCAACTTTTTCAGCTTTTGAAAATAAGTACCCAGAAACACTAAAAGCAACCGTTAATACTAACAAAAGATCTAAAATATTTATTTTACTTTTCATTTCTACCACGTTCATACACAATATTATATTCTTATAACATGCTACATGATGGATATTTTGAGAAAGTTTATTATAGGTTTTGGGAAACAAAATCAGCTAAAGCAAATTTGTTTGCTATACATGGATTAGGTGGACACTGTTTATGGTTTGATAATGCAGCTAACTTATTAAATCAGAATAATATAAATTTATTTTCATTTGATTTACCTGGTTTTGGTCAAAGCAAATATCCAAAAGGGACTATTGAAAGTTACAAAGACTGGATTAACATAACAAAAGATATATTAGAAAGATTTTTAAATGATTTTAATATAACAAAACCAGTATTTATTCTTGGTCATAGCTTAGGTGCATTAATTGCAATGATCCTCACTAAAAAAGTAAAAGCAAATGGTTGGATACTTTCAGTCCCAGGTTTTGAAGGACACTATAAGACTTGGCCATTATTTAACTTTATAATTCCAGTAATTTTTAAATCAATAGTTAAACCAAATGAAAATATTTTTTTGCCATTTGGACCAGAGTTGCTTACACAAAATAAAGAAACCGAGTTAAAAGTTAAACAAGATCCATTAAGAGTAATTAATGTAAAAGCAAACATATATCTTCAAGTATATTTATTAACTCTGGCAAGCAAAAATAGTTTCAAATATTTAGATCAACCTGTACTTATGTTAATAGCTGGCAAGGATATGGTTTGCTCAACAGCTGTTATGGAAGACTTTTTTAACAAAATAAAATCAAAAAACAAATGTAAGAAGATTTATACAAATTCATTCCATGACTTATTTATAGAAGATGAACTCAATCAAATAGTTGATGATATTGTTCAGTGGATAGATCAAAGGGATAACCCTGAGGGGAAACTAGAAAATTAGAGAATTAAAGAATTAGAGAATTAAAATTATGAGCAAAAAAACTGACTTAATTAGGGAGATGCTTTTAAAAACTGTAGGTAAAAGTCCGGATTTGTTTTGTTATTATGTAGCAATCCAGGAAGCAAAAGAACTTTTAAAACAACAAGACTTTAATACTTGTGAAAATTACATGACTAAATCTTTAAAGATATTAGCTGAAATCTAAGACTTCTTTAACTCTTTCTTTTAAATTTGATGATCTTATAATATAAGTTCTATTCATTAACTGCCATTTCAAAAGAGTTGCTTTAAATAGTCTGTCTATCTGATTTTGATAATCTTCATTATTCCATCTAAAACCATCTTCCTTAGAAGTTATTAACCGTGGAAGATAAATTATATGAGAATATTTTAGTGACTGGAGAAAAGCAGTCTTAAAATATTTTTCAGATTCAAATGTTTTATGTATACCATAACTCCACCTCACCCAATGAATCCAACAATCAATACACGATCTATCTGAAATAAACTGTTTTAATTTTTCTTCTAATTTTATTTGTCTTTCAAGTACTAAAAGTCTAAACTTGTTTGGATCTTCTATTTCATAAATATTTCTGTAACCAAGTTCTTTACATACAACTCTTGCTTGTTCTTTAATAGGTTTTAATTTAATTTTTTTTTGCAGTGCTTCAAATAATGTGGTTTTTCCTGTACCAGCAGATCCTATTATTACTATCCTTTTAGGGATACCCTTTAAAATTGTCATAAGACAATGTTAAACTATTAAGTACTTTAAAAAAAATTATCTTTATAAAGACAAATAAAACTCCAACACAAAATAATAGAAATAGACAATCCAAAATTATTTAAATGGAGTAAAGTTTTTAATCTTATTCAAGACAAAATTTCTTACATAATTAAATGCAATCTTATTAAATCATCAAAAGAAAAACTATATTTCAATGTAAATTACGTAGAAGAATTACAAGGATTTATTAGGGATCCGTTTGCTGTGGGGGCAGGTTTTGTAAGGGCAGGTTTTACACCTGCCCCAAAAGAAGAAATTTCCTGCCTGATTATCCCAACAGGCATAGGAGCAACAATTGGTGGTTATGCAGGTGATGCAAATCCAATAGCTAAGCTTATTGCAAGTAAGTCAAAATATTTAATTACTCATCCAAATGTTGTTAACGGAGCTGTTTTAACAGACATTCCAGAAAACATAATTTATCTTGAAGGGTTTTTACTAGATCAATTTTTACTTGGAAAATTTAGTTTAATCCCAAACAAAAAAAATAAAATCGGGGTTATATTTGATTCTGGTATTAATGATGAAAGACTTAATTATGAAATAAATGTTTTAAATGCTTTAAGAGCTTTCTACGGCTGTGAAATAAAGTATTGGACATTAACCGATAAACCATTAGAAGTTTCAGTAGAAATAAATGAACATGGATTTTCAACTGGCAAAATTAAAAATATTGAAAGTTTAATTAAAAAAGCATTAATGTTAAAAGAAAAAGGAATCACAGCAATTGCCATATGTTCTGCTATTCCAGATTATGACTTAAATACAAACTATAAGCTAGGAAAAGGAGTTGATCCAATTGGTGGAGTTGAAGCAATAATTTCACATATTGTTTCAGCAAGCACTGGTTTAGTTGCTGCACATGCTCCTGTTTTATTATCTAATGAAGAAATTAATTATAAAAATATTTCACCACTATCAGCTAGTGAATACATTGCTAAAACCTTTTTGCCCTCTGTCATAAGTGGATTACGTTATGCGCCAACAATCTCTAGCTATCAGCTATCAGCTCTAGATCTATCTCAAATAATAGTCCCATACAATGCTTTTGGCAGTGCAGGAGTTTTATACCAAGCTGAAAAATTTAAAAATGTAACTTTAATAAAAGAAAATAAAACTTGTTTAGAAGTTTCTCCATTTGATTTAAATCTTAAGTTTAATATTGTTGAAAGTTATACGGATCTTACCAGTCAAGAAAAAGTAATTAAGTTAGGAATTGATCCAAAAGTTTTAAAAAGACCAATTAGAAAAATAGAAAGAATTTAATAATTTAAGATTACCAATCCTGAAAGTCATATGTACCAAATGTAACTATAATTGCATTCAGTAGCACTATATGCTAGTATAGCTACATATGGTTATAAGGAATTTCTGGATAAAGCAAATCAACACATTGTGGAAAGAACGATCACTAATTTGGTTGACTGGTGTTAGAAGAGTTGGAAAAACTTTTCTCTGTCAATCTTTGCAAAATATAGAATATTTTGATTGTGAATTACCTAAAACAAGGAAACTAATGAATGAGCCAGAAACATTTTTAGCAAAATTAAGAAATAAGAGAATAGTTTTAGATGAAGTACATAGACTTGATAATCCATCTGAGCTCTTAAAAATTGCTACAGATCATTTCAGTAATATAAAAATAATTGCAACTGGTTCATCAACAATTACAGCTTCAAAAAAATTTAGAGACACTCTGACAGGAAGAAAAGAAAAATTATGGCTTACACCAATGATTACTAATGACTTAACAGATTTTAGAACTGATGATTTAGAACATCGTTTGTTCATGGGTGGATTACCACAATTTTTCATGTCTCACAATGTTCCTGAACGGTATTTTCAAGAATGGATGGATGATTATTGGGCTAAAGATATTCAAGAGCTTTTTAGATTGGAAAGAAAAGACTCATTTCAAAAATTCTTTGATTTACTTCTTAATCAGAGTAGTGGAATATTTGAAGCTTCCAAATTTGCAAAACCATGTGAAGTTAGTAGACAGACAATAATAAATTACTTAAGAATTTTAGAGTCAACTTTTGTATTCCATATAATTAAACCATTTAGTTCTTATAAACCTACTGAAATAATTTCTGCTCCTAAAGTATATGCTTTTGATACTGGTTTTATTTGCTATCACAAAGATTGGGATAAGTTAAGAAGAGAAGATTTAGGGTACTTGTGGGAACACTTTGTCTTAAACGAGATACAAGCTAATTTGCAAACAAGACAAATCAACTACTGGCGAGATAAAAGGGGACATGAAGTTGACTTTATTCTAAAAAAAAGAAAAGAAGATCCAATAGCAATTGAATGTAAGTGGAACAGCGATAGTTTTGATTCAAGAGGAATGGAAGCTTTTAGAAGACAATATCCAAAAGGAAAAAACTATTTAGTAGCAAATGACATAGATATGATCCTAACTAAAAGGTTTAGCGAACTAGAAATAGAATTTGTCAACTTAAAATCATTATTAAAAGAGATAATTTAAAAAAGATCCAATCCTGCTTTTACTTCGAATCTATTGAAAAAATTCCATCTTTAGCTGGTATTTCAAATGTTTTTATCACTTGCCCATAAGCATTTATTATATTTAAAGTCACCTCTCCATTTAATTCTTTATTAGTAATTTCATAAACTACATTTAGTACTTTTTTGTTTGTAATTTTCTTACTTTTTCTTTTTAAATCACCTCCTGGAAGAATTGAAATTTCAGTTTTGCTTGTAGCATTATTAAAGAAATTATTTCCTGTGATTATTAATTTAAGGATATTTCCTTTACGAATAATTTTTATATTACTTACAGATCATACGCAGTTGATTTGTAAACACATTTAATGCAAGGCCACAAATAAGGTTTATTCTAAGTCTTGATGAGTACTATGAATAAACCAAAATGTGATTTAGAATTATACGTTAATTTTTTAATAGCAACTCAAAAAC
>JACPSL010000006.1 GCA_016193285.1 Candidatus Melainabacteria bacterium | reverse complement strand
TATCAATCTTGCTTTCTCTGTAGATGTACACGATATTCTTTAAATATCATCTTTATTTTCCAGTAATACCTCAATATGGTTAATTCAAATGGCCTACAGAAAAATCTATTTTTCAGACCTAAAATGCTTTATTTGATCCCAATTCTGCATTCTACGAAAAAAATTAATTGTTAAGTTTTAAACTTGCGGCAATGGCTCATTCAGAACATAGACCAAAGACCAAAGACCATAGACCTTTCCTAGGTCTATAGTCTATAGTCTCTAGTCTGTAGTCTTTCTAAAAAACATCTACTTTTATGTTCTTGATTATTTTGCACTGTATATAATTCTGGTACTTCTTTTTTACATCTGTCAAAAACAAAAGGGCACCTAGTGTGAAAAGCACAACCTTCTGGAATAGAGTATATGCTTGGCGGCTGACCAATTATTGGGCTTAGTAATTTTTTACTTTTATCTGGCAGTGAATTTAAAAGCCCAATAGTATAAGGATGTCTTGGGTTTATAAATATTTCTTTTGTACTTCCGGATTCAACAACTTTTCCTAAATACATTACATAAACCCTGTCACACACTTCAGAGACAAGAGCTAAGTCATGAGTAATTAAAAGAATTCCTTTACCTTTATTTTTAATTAATTTCATGATCTCAAGTATTTGAAGTTGAATTGTTACATCTAATGCGGTTGTAGGTTCATCAGCAACTAAGATATCTGGTTCAGTAATTAATGCCATAGCAATTAGTGCTCTTTGTTTCATCCCACCAGAAAATTGATGTGGGTAATCTTTTAAACGTTGACTACCACTTGGTATATTTACATTCTCTAAAGCAATTTTGGCTTTTGAGAATGCTTCTTTTTGAGAGGCATTTTTATGCACCTCTAATACTTCAGTTATTTGTTCACCAATTGTAAAAACTGGATTTAATGCACTTAAGGGATCTTGAGGTATAAGGGATATTTTATTACCTCTTATTTTTCTTTTAGATTCATCATCTAAAGATAAAAGATCTGTACCTTTATAAAATATTTTTCCTGTCAACTTACTGCTTGGTGGAGAAATTCCTAAAATTGAAAAAGCACTTAAAGATTTTCCACAACCAGATTCACCAACTAAACCTACAATTTCACTAGAATTAAGGTCTAGAGATAGCAAGTCAACTGCTTTCATGCTGTCAAAAGATATTGTTAAATTTTCAATTTGTAAAAGTTTCACTTTTTAGCTATTCAAGTGGTATGGTAACATTTAAATAAACAATTTTATTCTAAAAGTAATAAAATTATTTAACTTCTATTACATAAAGGATAATTTTTAAATGCCAATTAGTCCATTTGATTCTCTTGATCCAGACATAATAGACAATGATGATTTAGACAGCAAAGACATTCACATGTTTCTTGTTGAATATCATAAAAAAAAAGACAATGTTATAAGAGATAAAATAGTCCATTGTTGTATTTCATTAGTTAAACGAATAGCTTATGGGCTTGCAAGAAGAAGTACAGACCCTGTAGAAGATTTAATACAAGTTGGAAGTATTGGCCTTGTTAAAGCTATTGAACAGTTTGATCCTACTGCTGGAGCAAAATTTCATACTTATGCTACACATCTTATTACTGGTGAGATCAGGCATTATCTAAGAGATAAAACTTCAATGATTAGGGCACCAAGAGAACTTCAAGAATTGAGTTTTAGAATTTCAAGACTAGTTCAAGATTTAATTCATAGACTAGGGCGAGAGCCAACTGATGCAGAAGTTGCAGAAGTGTTAGAACTCCCAGCAGACAGAGTCTCTGAAGCTTATGAAGTTGACAGAAGAAGGACTTTAATTTCTTTAGACCAAGCTTTAGCAACAGATGGAACAAGTGAACAATTGCTACTTGACACACTTGAAGATAGTGCACATCACTTAAAATTTCATTCTGAAGAAGACAATATAATGCTTCAAGCAGCAATCAAAAAACTCAAAGAAAATTTAAGACAAGTAGTTGAAATGACCTTTTATCAAGATTTAAGCCAGACAGAAGTAGCAAAAAGGTTAGGAATATCACAAATGCAAGTTTCAAGAAGATTAAGAGCTGCAACAGCAGAACTACAAAGAATATTACTTGGCAACAAAATGAACTTAAGTAACAAAATGAATGTAGGTAAGAAAAAGAAATAACTAAAAAATTGGCATGTTCAATATTAATAACTGGTGGTGCAGGATATATAGGAAGCGTTGCTGTTGAGATTTTACTCTCTGAAGGATATAAAACAATTGTCTTAGACAATTTAACAACAGGTCAT
Source organism: Candidatus Melainabacteria bacterium (assembly GCA_016193285.1). Lineage (NCBI taxonomy): Bacteria > Bacillati > Candidatus Melainabacteria > Candidatus Melainabacteria bacterium. The sequence continues at coordinate 74,517 of JACPSL010000006.1, read as the reverse complement.
AAGGAATCATTATTCCCTAATGTAGCTTTTTATAATGCTGATTTAGGAGATACAAAAGTTCTTGAAAAAATTTTTACTGAAAACAAAATTGATGTGGTTTTACATATTGCTGGAAGAGCACTGGTTGAAGAATCTATAAAAGATCCATTTCAGTACTTCGATACAAATTTTTGTCAAGCACAAAACCTTCTGAATGTAATGAATCTTTTCAATGTAAAAAAAATTGTATTTTCATCGACTTGTGCAGTCTACGGGATTCCTAATCAAAATGAAATGCCAATAAAAGAAACAACACTTACAAGACCAATTAATCCATATGGTGAATCAAAATTAATATTTGAAAAGTCATTAGAATGGTATAAAAAATCATATAATTTCGACTATTTTGCACTTAGGTATTTTAATGTTGCAGGAGCAAGTAAAAACAGGGGTGAAAACCACAACCTGGAAACTCATTTGATTCCATTAGTTATTAAGGCAGTAAAAAATAAGAATTATGATTTAAATGTTTATGGAAATGATTATGACACTAAAGATGGTACAGCAATTAGGGATTATGTACATGTAATTGATTTGATTTATGCACACTTAAAAGCTATTGAGGCATTAATCAATGGAAATACGCATGAAAACATTTATAACATTGGATATGGGCATGGGTACTCAGTACTTGAAATTGTAAATGCAGCTAAAGAGGTTTTTAATTTTGATATTCAATATAAAATTTCTAAAAGACGAGCTGGAGATCCTCCTATTTTAATTGCAGATTCTACAAAAATACAAAAAGATTTAAACTGGAAACCAAAGTATGACAATATTTATGAGATCATAAGATCTGCAAGTAAATTTATAAACTAAAATGTTCTTTTATTAATTAGCTGATAAAATTATTTTTAACGAAAGGGAATTTAATCATGACAAAAGTCCTAGTAAATTTTCAAAATGAGTTTTTAGAAGAAGTTGATAAAATTGCTGAACTTGAACATAGAACAAGAAGTTCGCTTATTAGAGAAGCACTAAGAAGATATTTAGCTCAACACAAAAACGAAACAATAAAAAAAGAATCTAAAGAATCCGAAGAAGGATCAAAACCTTTAATTAGTTCGGTAGTTTAAAAATTTAAAAGTTATAAAAAAAATACCCCACTTTTTACCAAAGCAGAGTATTTTTAATTTAATATAAAGCCTATTAATTTAAAGATGGTACTAATTCATTTGATGCTTCTGACTTCTGTGTAAAAAAGCTATCTGAATTACTACCGATTAAACGAGCCCATTGTTCTATTACTTCAGCTTGGCTAACACCTTTTTGTGTAGCAACACATCTGATTATTTCTAGCGCTCTTGGAGAAAGACGGAATGAAACCATCTTTTTAGCTTCTCCATATAGTGGCTTTGGACCAGTTTTCTTTCGGCTTTGTTGTGTGTTTTGAGTTAGTGTATCCATATGTCTCCTCTGTTTTTCCTTTCTATTAAATTCCCGCATTAATAATTTATCCCAGTAAAGAATAATGTATTGAAAAATACACAAATATTTTATAATTGGTAATATCTATACATTAAAAATTTAAAAAAACACAAAATTTGCTAAATTACACCCTAAAAAAAGAATTATCTTAACCAGGTTAAGAACAAAAAGGTTAAGAAAAGAGGTGAAAAAATTTAAAATTAGGTTTGTGGTGAACAACACATTTAATTTTGCAAAAGAACTAATTGAAAAAGCAAGTAAATTAATACTAAAAAATTATAAGAACATTAGAACAATTTCTTATAAAAAAAGTTTTGCAAATTTAGTTACAAATGTTGATCATGAAGTTGAAGAACTAATCCTCAGAAAAATCACTTCCAGATATCCTGAACATTCAATCATAGCTGAAGAATCAGGAAAAAAAATTAAAAATCCAAAATATAAATGGTTTATTGATCCAATTGATGGAACCACAAACTTTGCTCACGGCTATCCCTTCTTTTGTATTTCAGTTGGTTTTGCAATAAACGATATTTTACAATTTGGTTTAGTAAAAAACCCAATAACCAACGAGTTTTACAGTGCAAGAAAAGGAAAGGGTGCAAAATTAAATGGGAAACCAATTTCAGTTTCAAAAGTAAAAAAAATTAAAGAAAGTTTACTTGTTACTGGATTTTCACATGATGGCGTATCTTCTAAACAAGAAAATTTTAAAAACTTTCAAACACTAACTACAAAAAGTCATGGTGTAAGAAGAGATGGTGCAGCTGCACTTGATCTGTGTTATGTAGCTTGTGGTAGAGTAGATGCTTTCTGGGAAAAAGAATTAAACCCTTGGGATGTTGCTAGTGGAGTTTTAATTTTAAAAGAAGCTCTTGGAAAAATTACAGGATTAAAAGGTAATAAATATAGTATCTATGACAAAAATATTCTTGCTTCAAATGGATTTATTCATAATGAATTATTAAAATATTTAAGATAAGAACAAGATTACTTTACTGCTACTTAATATCTCGACAATGCCCATAATACATGCTCACGAATAATTGGATCACTTTCATTTTTACTAAGCCATATAAGTTCTGGCAATGCTTCTTCTGACAATCTGTTTCCAGCTACTATTGCTGCATTTCTAATTAAGCCAGATCGTTTAGGCCTTGTTAAAGAAGTACAAGAAAACTTCTTATGGAATTCTTCATCAGACCTAATATTTAAAATATCTCTTAATTTTATCCAGTGACCAAAACCATTTTCAGGTTTAAATTCTTTCCATTTAGTTTGTATATTTTTTTTATTATAAGGACAAACTGTCTGACAAAGATCACAACCAAAAACCCAAGGTCCAATTTTTTCTCTTAATTCAAGCGGGATAATATTTTTATTTTCAATTGTTTGATATGAAATGCAAAGACGTGCATCTAACCTGTATCCGTTTCCCAGAGCATTTGTTGGACAAACATTAATACACCTTGTACATTTGCCGCAGGTAGAGACGCCCCACCGGGGCGTCTCTACCTCAATTTCAAGATTTGAAATAATTTCACAAATAAAAAAATATGAACCAAAAGGCTTATTTATAATTAATGTATTCTTACCGAAAAATCCAAGCCCAGAATTACGAGCAAATGACTTTTCTAAAAGTGGAACTGAGTCAGTAAAGCCCCTTGATAAAAAATAATTTCCAAATTCTTTTTTTAATTTTTCTTGAAACTGTTTAATTTTTTTTCTAAGCACTTTATGATAATCAAGTCCTACTGCATATGCAGCTACTCTTCCATAATTTAGCCCAGGATCATTAGGTGCTTCAGAATAATAATTCACTAAGAGTGTAATAATTGATTTTGCATCGGGTAGTAACTTCTTTGGTTTTGCATTTATAGGATCTTCCCTAAGTAAATAACTCATATCACTAGCAAAACCTTTTTCTCGCCAGTTTAAAAAATGTTCATTAGAACTATTTAAATCATTTGCCAGAGTAATTCCTACAGCATCAAAACCTAATTCAAGAGCAATATCTGTAATTAGTTGTTTAGTTTTTAACATGTTGAAATAAGTTTTTTGTTCTAGTATCTCTTTGATAAGTAATTGCAAATCTATGTGCCTCATCACGAATTCTTTGCAATAAATGTAAAACTTTTGAATTACTATTAAGTAAAATTGATTTACTTTTACCTGCTATAAAGATTTCTTCTAATTTTTTTGCAATGCTAATTAGATCAGTTTTTGTTAAGTCAATGGTTAAATTTTCTAATGCTTCTTTAGCAGCATTTAATTGGCCCTTCCCACCATCAATAATTATTAAATCTGGTAATTGTTGATTATTATATCTCCTGCTAACAATTTCTTTAATTGCTTGAAAATCATCTATCTTATTTAATACTGTTTTTAATTTAAATTTCCTATATTGGTTTTTATCAGGTTCTCCATCTATAAAACAAACCATACTACCAGCTGTACTAGTTCCACCAAGATGTGAAACATCAAAACATTCAATGTGGTGAGGATAATTTTTTAAATTTAATTTATTTTTTAATTCCTGTAGGGGCATTGCATGCAATACCCCTACAAGATCACCACCTGTTAATAAAATCTTTTGCAATGCAAATTTTGCATTTTGCTTAGCCATTTTTACAAGTTCTAATTTTTTACCTTTTTTAGGACATGTAATAATTACTCCTTGCTTCCTTGAAGCCAACCAATCTTTTATAAAATCTTTCTCTTTAAGATCATATTGAACAATAATTTCATAAGGGATATTTTCATCTTGTATTCTTGTGTAATATTGTTTAATTGCATCATTAAAAGCATCTAGTAGATTTGTTTCCTTAGGAATTACGATTGTTAAAGATTCAATTGCAATGATTTTTCCTTCTCGAATTAAGAGAAGTTCTAAAACCATATTTTGATTTTTATAATCACATGCAAATACATCCTGGTTTAAAGTTACATCAGCACTTACTACAATTTGTTTTTCTAAAACCTTTTCAATTTTTTTTATTGTGTCTCTGATTTTTGCAGCTTTTTCATACTTAAGCTCCTTACTTGCTTGATTCATTTCCTTATTTAACTCTTTTAAAACAACATTATATTTACCAAGTAAAAAATCCTCTACTTGTTTTACAATTTTGTGGTAGTCACTATAAGTAATAAGATTTTGACAAGGACTAGAACAAAGACTTAAGTGATAATTCATACAAGGTCTATCTTTAAAAAGTGGCTTTTTTCGAAGCCTTAGTTGAAACCCTTCTTTTAAAATCTTATATGTCTCCCACATTGCACTACTATCACTATAAGGACCAAAGAACTTATTTTTAGTTTTAGGATATTTTTTCTTAAACCCTGCTACATCTCTAATGAGTACAACGCGAGGATACTTTTCATCATAAGTAATCATTAACCATGGGAATTTCTTATCATCTTTAAGTGTTACGTTATATTTTGGCTGATATTTGTTTACAAGATTAGCTTCTAAAATAAGAGCTTCTTTTTCTGATCTTGTAACAACTGTTTTTATTTCATGTACTTTAGGCATCATGAAATAAAGCTTTGGTCTTGTATTCCAGCTTTTTATATTTAAGTAAGATCTAATTCTATCTTTCAAATTAACTGCTTTACCAATGTATATAACTTCTCCTCTTTTATCTAACATCATGTAAATGCCAGAAGATGGTGGAATGTTTTTTAGTTGAGTTTTTAAAATAGGATTCAATCCAATTGTTGTTTTCTTCATAGTTTAATTATATTTGATAGAATAATTAGGTTAATAATAAGGAGTTAATATGATTGAAATGACTATAGCTAAAAATGAAATTAAAGATCTGTTGCTAGCAAATACTGGAGAAGAAAGAATTAAATGGGCAGGTAGCCAAATGCCAGTCTTAAATGGTATTAAAGAAAGATTTGCAAAAGAAAAACCACTAAGTAAAATCAAGGTTGCTGCATGTTGTCATGTTACAACTGAAACTGCAGTTCTTGCACTAACTTTACAAGCAGGTGGTGCAGATTGTTTGTTAATTGCAAGTAACCCATTAAGTACTCAAGATGATGTAGCAGCAAGTTTAGTAAAAAATCACAACATTTCTGTTTTTGCTATAAAAGGTGAAAGTACTGAAACTTACAGAAAGCATGTTGGAATTGCTTTAGCACATGAGCCAAATATTATTATTGATGATGGATCAGATGTTGTTGCTACATTGCTTAAAGACAAAAAAGATCTTGTAAAAAATATTATTGGTACAACAGAAGAAACTACTACAGGTTTAGTTAGACTTCATTCAATGGAAAAAGATGGGGTTCTTACTTTTCCTGCAATTGCTGTAAATGATTCTCAAACAAAACATATGTTTGATAACCGTTATGGCACTGGTCAATCTACCATAGATGGGATTTTAAGAGCAACAAATATCTTAATTGCTGGAAAAATTGTTGTCATTTGTGGATATGGCTGGTGTGGAAAAGGGGTTGCAAAAAGAGCAAGTGGTCTTGGAGCAAGAGTTATAGTTACTGAAATTAATCCTGTTAAAGCTCTTGAAGCAACAATGGATGGTTATCAAGTTTTATCAATTAGTGAAGCAAGTAAAATTGGTGATGTTTTTATAACAGTAACAGGCAATAAGTCAGTAATTGATAAACAACATTTCTTGCTTTTAAAAGATGGAGCAATACTTTGTAATTCCGGACACTTTGATCTGGAAATAAATCTTCAAGCACTCTCTCAAATCTCATCAAGTAAAAAAACAATTAGACCATTTCTTGAAGAATATATAGTAAATAATAAAAAGATTTATATCCTTGCTGAAGGAAGGCTTGTGAATTTAAGTGCAGCAGAAGGACATCCTGCACTTGTAATGGATATGAGTTTTGCAAATCAAGCACTTGCTGTTGAATATTTGGTAAAAAATAAAGGTAAGTTAAAATCTGGTGTTCAAAAATTGCCACATGAACTTGACAAAGAAATTGCAAGCATAAAGCTTAAAACATTAGAGATTCAAATTGATAAGTTAACACCTGAACAAATCGAGTATATGAACTCTTGGAAAGAAGGGACGTAAGGAAAGAAACGGCGAAATAGTTTTAAAGTATGAAATATTTAGGTAGATTTTTTCATCCTCGCAAGAAATTAACTTTCTATGGTTTGTATAACTCAAATGAGAACTTAGTTTATCCTGTTGAATCAATTTTCTATCCAAATAAAACTGGTAATCCATTTAACTTTAATCACTTGCATCCTTTACTCTGTGCAAGTCCAACAAAAATTGTTTGTATTGGAAAAAACTACAGAAGTCATATTAAAGAATTTAAGTCAACTATTCCTGAAGAACCAGTTATTTTTTTAAAAGCTCTTAATTCAATAATTGGTCCTGAAGAAAAAATAATTCTGCCAAATGAGTCCATGCAGGTGGATTATGAAGGTGAAATTGCAATTGTAATTAAAAAAGAAGCTGAAAAAGTCAGTGAAGATAAATCAATGGATTTTGTACTTGGTTATACCTGTGCAAATGATATTACAGCAAGGGATCTTCAAAAAAAAGATGGACAATGGGCAAGAGCAAAAAGCTTTAAAACATTTTGTCCAGTTGGTCCTTGGATTTTGCCAAAAGAAGAGTTTCTGAATTATCAAGAACTAATTTTAAAAACATATGTAAACGATAAACCTGTTCAAATTGCAAAAGCTGGCTCAATGATTTTTAACATACCGTACATTGTAAGTTTTGTTTCTAGAGCAATGACTTTATATCCAGGTGATATCATTTTAACTGGCACTCCTTCAGGTGTTGGGCCATTAAAAAGGAATTATAAAATTGCTGTTGAAATTGAACAAATTGGCACTCTTATAAATAGAGTTGGAGCTTTTGCTTGCCACAAAAAATGTTTAATACCGTCATAGGAAAAGTTACGGAGCATTAAAAGAATGACAGAATTTTGGGAAAGACGTGCAAAACAACTTTTAGTAATTTCAGGATTAATACTTTTACTTTTTGTTTTTGTTAAGTTTGCTAAATATTTTGCTGACGTTCTAGTTATTATTGGAATTTCAATTTTAATAGCATACCTTTTTATTGGGCCTGTTGATTTACTAACCAGGATTGTAAAATTTCGAACCGTTGCAGTAATGCTTGTATATCTTATAATCCTAGGTTTCTTAATAACAATACTTATTTTTGTAGCTCCAAAAGTTACAAAAGAATTTGGTGAGTTTACTAAAGAAATTCCTAACATAGTAAATTTTCTAGATGGAAAAGTTAGCAAATTAGAAACATTTTTAAATAAAAATAATATTTATGTTAATTTATCAACTGTTAAAAGTATTGTAACAACTAAACTTACCCCTTTAACAGTTGACCCAATAGGAAATGTTCTTGGAGTTGCTCTTAGTACTTTTCATTTTATTTTTTACATCCTAGTTACTGCTGTTACTTCATATTACTTTTTATTGGATGGGCATAAAATTGCAGATGACATTACACAGTACATTCCTAAAAAATATCAATGTCATATTCGTAGTTTAATAACTGAATTAGATAAATGTTTAAGAGGATTTTATGGTGGCATGGTAAAGTTAGCCTTAATCAATGCAACAGTTATGTTTACAACTTACTTAATAATGAAAGTGCCTTATTCATTACTCCTTGCTATTTGGCATTTCTTGTGGTGTATTATCCCTGTAGTTGGTGGATGGGTAGGTTTAGTACCTGCATTACTTGTTATTGCTCTTACAGATCCATACAAAGTCTGGATACCACTTGTAGTATATGAAGGATTTACAAGACTAATCAAGGATAATTTTATTACTCCAAGAATTATGGGAGATGCAATTGGAATGCACCCAGTATTAGTATTAATAGCAGTTTTAGTTGGTTTAAAAACAGCAGGATTAATTGGTGTTCTTTTTGCACTGCCAACTTTTGGAGTGCTAAACGTAATATTTAAATATTCTCTAAAACAATTACAATCAATAGAGGAAAATCTTTAATTTAAATATGCTAATCTAATATCTGCCCATGTGCGCCACTAGCTCACCGGTAGAGCACTCGGCTTTTAACCGATTGGTACTGGGTTCAATTCCCAGGTGGCGTAGATCTAGAGAATCAGAATTCTTCATTTTCTTCCTTTTTATTTTGTTTATTATTTCCATTATCACCATCTCTCATACGATCAAGATGAATCTTAAATGGCTTTAAAACCCAAAGCAAAATTAATGACATTAAAGTAATTATAAAAGCAAGAACAAACATTCCTGTACCACAAGCCATACCAACTGCTGCAGCAACCCAAAGTGCAGTTGCAGTAGTTAAGCCTTTTGTAATATATCCTCTGTGAAGAATTGCACCAGCACCAAGAAAACCAATACCACTAACTATTTGAGCAGCTACACGTGAAGTATCTACTCCATGAAATCCATAAATTGAAATTAATGTAAAACCTGTTGAACCTACACATACAAGAGACAAAGTTCTAAACCCAACTACTTTATGACTTATCCCTCTTTCAATCCCAATAATTACACCTAAAATAAAAGAAACTAAAATTCTTATAATTACTATTTGTGCAACTTCTAAATCTGTCGCTAATGTTTCCATGCTCCCTTAATATCCTACAGAATATATACCCACACAAACAGTGTAAATCACACTTTATTAATTGCCCATTTTACAATTTCTTCTGCAGCTGGCCTTCCTGTACATCTTTCAACTTCTTGTAAGCTGGCAGGACATGTGACATTTACTTCAATTAAATAATCACCAATAACATCTATTGAAGCAAAGTAAATCTTATCTTTTTGTAAAAGTGGTTTTAAGGCCTCACAAATTTCTAAATCTCTGTTAGAAAGTTTACATGCTTTTACACTTGCACCACGCCTGATATTTGCTCTAAACTCTCCAGCTTTAGGTATTCTATAAATTGCACCAAGAGGAACACCATTTAAAAGAACTATTCTTTTATCACCATTTATAACTTCAGGAAGGTATTTTTGTACCAATGCAGTTTTATTTCCATTTTGTGTACTTGATTCAATAATAGATTCACAGGTATTATCATTTAAGCTTAAATAAAAAACACCTTCTCCACCCCTATTAAATAAGGGTTTAATAACAGCTTCCTTATAACTATTTAAAAAGTTTTTTATCTCACTTATGTCTGAAGTAACTATTGTTGGTGGAATAATTTGAGGAAAATTCAAAGCATATAATTTTTCATTTGCAGATAAAATACCTTTTGGATTATTAATAATAAAAGCATTAGAAACCAAGAGTAAGGTTTGAACATAAGAAATAAAATTTTCATTTATTGGTGGATCCTTCCTAGCGAAGATGATATTGAAAGAATCAAGAAGACATTCAGTGCTATTTTGAATTGTTAAGTAGTTCTTTAGTTCATGCTTTAATACCACCTCATCAAATTTAGCAAAAACTTTATTATTAACAATTTTTAAATTATTTGATTTAGTAAGAAAAACTTTTGCTTGTAACTTTTGTGCAGCTAACATTAAACTAAATGTTGCATTATGAAAGATATCAAACTCAGTAAAGTTATTAATGTCATCTGCAATAAATGCAATTTTTAAATTTCTAATCATTTTTAGTTTTAATATCTGACACTGATATCAATCTCCTTTAGTGATTAATTATTTTTTTATTTTTTTCTGGCTTTTGTTTAACCATTGGATTGTATAATCACTTTAATATAATTTTTAATTACAAAATCATAACAAAGTATATAAGTTATAGATTAAGCAAGGTAATTAAAGAACTAAAATATAACGAATGAAAATAAGGATAAATAGTTATACAAGAGGTAAATATGGGACTTAAAGAATTTTTTCAAAATAGACAGCTAAAAAAGGCCTCTAAGTTACAAAGTAAGCTAGCTACAAATGGTGACCTGAAATCACAGTCTCAAGTAAGTGATGAAACATTATGTAGTCTTTGGACAAAGTGTCAAGGTTGTAATGAACTTTTATATACAAGTGAATTAAAAAAGAATTTTTCTGTTTGTAAGCATTGTCACTACCATCACAGACTCGCAGCTCAAGAAAGAATTGATCTTTTAATTGACTATGGAAGCTTTTCTGAAACTGGTGAAAATATTTTACCAGCAGATCCATTAAACTTTGTAGACTTAAAACCATATAAAGAACGTTTAAGAGAGGCTAAAATTTCTTCTGGTATAAATGAAGCAATTATTACTGGAGTTGGAACAATAGATAACCAAGGTATTGCAATAGCAACAATGGAGTTTCAATATATTGGTGGAAGTATGGGGTCAGTTGTAGGAGAAAAAATCACAGAACTAATAGAACATGCGATTCAAGATAGATTACCTCTAATTATTGTGCCAAGTTCAGGTGGTGCAAGAATGCATGAAGGAATTTTAAGCTTAATGCAGATGGCAAAAACTGCAAGTGCTCTTAGAACTTTTCATGAAGAAAGATTACTTTACATTTCTCTTTTAACTGAACCAACATTTGGAGGTGTTACTGCAAGCTTTGCTATGCTTGGTGACATAATAATTGCTGAACCTAAAGCAAGAATTGGCTTTGCTGGAAGAAGAGTAATAGAAGAAACTATAAGACAAAAGCTACCAAAAGATTTTCAGACTGCAGAATATTTACTTGAAAATGGTCAAATAGATATGGTAGTACCAAGACATAATTTAAAACAAACTATTTCTAATTTAATCAGGTTACATTCTAAAAAAACAATAAAAAGCTCTGATTTTCAAATAATCGAGGATGAAATTCTTCTAAAGGCTTAAATAAAAATGAAACAAGAAATATTACCACTTGATTTTGAAAAACCACTAATTGTCTTATCAAAAGAAATTAGTGAACTAGAACAAAAAAGCTTACACAATGGCAATAAAAAAATTGTAGATGATTTGAAAACTCAATATGAAAAAGTTAGAAGTGAAATTTACAAAAACCTTGCTCCTGTAGACAGAATAAAAATTGCAAGGCATCCTCAAAGGCCATATCCAATTGACTACATTCAGTTAATTAGCCCTATATGGTATGAACTTCATGGAGACAGAACAAGCAAGGATGATGGTGCAATTATTGGTGGACTTATTGAAATTAACAATGAACCAGTGATGGTAATTGCTACAGAGAAAGGAAGAAACATTAAAGAAAATCAAAAAAGAAATTTTGGTATGCCATCTCCGGAAGGTTATAGAAAAGCACTTAGGTTAGTACAACATGCAGATAAATTTAACATGCCAATCCTTACATTAATTGATACACCAGGAGCCTATCCAGGACTTGAAGCAGAAGCTCATAATCAAAGCCAAGCTATTGCAATGAACTTAAGAGAATTTGCAGGTTTAACTGTTCCTGTAATTTCAGTTATAACAGGTGAAGGTGGATCAGGTGGTGCTCTTGCTTTAGGAGTTGCTAACAGAGTTTTAATGTTGGAGAATGCTATTTACTCAGTAATATCAGCAGAAGGTTGTGCTGCTATTTTATGGCGCACAAAAGATAAATCACCTGAAGCAGCTAGTGCTCTAAAAATAACTGCTCATGACTTATATAACTTAAATGTAATTGATGAAGTAATTCCAGAAGTAGAAGGCGGAGCACACCGTGACATAAAAACAACCAGTGAAAATTTATTAACATCAATTAAAAAACACTTAGCTGAATTAAACAAGCTCTCAAGTGATGAATTAAAGAAAGACAGACAAGAAAAGTTTAGAAGAATGGGCATCTTTACTAGTGTATAGCATATAGCGTAAGCTAAGATATAAATATGTCCGTAAATAGTATTTTAGAAAATAATGTTTCATTAGAAACAAAAGTTCCAACTCTTATAGCAAAAGTAGCCATTGATCTTCCTTATTCATATAACGATTTCTTTTATTATTCAATACCAGAAGAATTAAAGAATGAAATTAAACCAGGTTTAATAGTAAAAGTACCATTTGGGAAAAAAGAATTAATAGGGTATGTTTTAGAAATACTAACTGACAAGGAACAAAAGAACAATACTTCTGAATTTAAAATAAAACCAATTTACCAAATAGTTTTTAAGGATCCTGTATGGGATAAGAACTTTCTTGTACTTGCAAAATGGATTAGTAAATATTACCTGACAAATATTGGAATAGTACTTTCTAGCTCTATAATATCTGAGATTCTAAGTCAGTTAAAAAAGCACTCAGCACTCAGCACTCAGCACTCAGCACTCAACGCTCAGCACTCAGCACTCAACGCTCAGCTCCAACCTCCAACATTAAATCCTGCTCAACAAAATGCATTTAATGTCATTTTAAAAACAATTCAAAACAAAGAATCAAACGTTTTTTTACTTCATGGAGTAACTGGATCTGGCAAAACAGAGGTATATTTAAAATTAATCGAAGAAGTTTTAAAAGAAAATAAAACTATAATTTATCTTGTACCAGAAATTTATTTAGTACCTCAAACTTACGAAAGATTAAAAAACAGGTTTAGCAATTCTGAAATTATAATATGGCATAGTTCACTTAGCAAAAAAGAACGCTTAGAAAACTGGACAAAACTTAAAGAAGCAAATATTATTCTTGGAGCAAGATCAGCTATTTTAGCTCCAGTTAAAAATATTGGCCTAATTATTATAGATGAGGCTCATGAAGCAGCATACAAACAATCATTAGCATTACCCCGCTATGATACAAAACAAGTAGCTATTAAAAGATCACAAATAGAAAAATGTCCACTTATTTTAGGTTCAGCAACTCCAAATATTACAGATTACTATAATTGTCTTCAAAAACAAACCATACTGGAGCTGCCAGAAAGAATTGAAAATGTCCCAATGCCGAGAGTTTATGTAATAGATTTAAAAAATGAATTTCCTAGAACAAATAAAAATATAATCTCAAAAATACTAGAAAATAATATTAATGAAGCATTAAGTAAAAATGAGCAAGCAATTTTACTATTAAACAGGCGAGGATATTCAAGTCATGTCTTTTGCAGAGCTTGTGGTTTTATTCAATATTGTAAAAACTGTTCTGTCCCTCTTGTATTTCATAAAAATCTTCAGAGTATTATTTGCCACCATTGTGGTTATAAAAAATCATTTACAACTTATGGAAATGAGCATCCTCAATGTCCAAATTGTAAAAGCCCTCATTTTACTTATTTCGGACTTGGGACACAACAACTAGAAGAGGAAACTAAAAGGATATTTAAAGATGCTAAAACAATTAGAGTTGACAGTGATCAGTTAAAAAGAAAAAATGAATATATAAACCTTTGGCAGGAATTTTCATCAGGAAAAGCAGACATTTTAATTGGAACTCAGCTTGTTGCAAAAGGAATAGACTTACCAAATGTTACTGTTGTAGGTGTCATATTAGCAGACACGATGTTAAACTTCCCGGATTATATTTCATACGAGAGAGCATTCCAATTATTAACTCAAGTTACAGGCAGAGCAGGAAGAGGACAAAAACCAGGAAAAGTTTTTATTCAAACTTACCAAATAGAAAACCAATTATTTAAATATATTCAAGAACATGACTTTCATGGTTTTTACAATACAGAAATCAAACAAAGAGAACAATTTTTATATCCACCTTTTACTTCTCTTACAAGAATTATTTTCCAATCCAAAGATGAAGATGCCTGCAAAAATTATGCAAATGAAGTATTAAATGAGCTCTCGGCTCTTAGCTCTCAGCTCTCAGCTCCTACCTTGCATCTCCTTGGTCCTGCACCTTGTTTCTTTACAAAATTGCATGGCAAATATCGTTATCATATTTTATGTAAAACAACAAATGAAGAAACAAAAAGTTTTTTATTTAATAACTTACTCCAAAAACTAAACAAAAATGCTAAAGTAGGCATGATTGTTGATATGGATTCCATAAATCTTTTATGATTAATACAATGATACTCTTAGATGAATCAATCCAAAACTATTTATCATGGTTAAAAAATATAAAAAAAGCACCTTATCATACATACAGAGCTTACCAAGTAGACTTAACTCAATTTTTAAAATATTTCTTAAATCTAGAAATTAATGAAATACCAAGCAAAGATGCTATAGAAGAATATTTAGGGAAAGTTCAAAATAAATATAATTATGCTTCTTATAGAAGAAAAATAACTGTCCTTAGAAACTTTATTAGATATTTAGTTGATTCAGGAATAAATGTACCTGATCCATTTATTTTTATATCATTGCCAATGCCAGAAATAAATTTTAATTTGCCTGCTAAGCATGAAGACGTGTTAAACCTTATTGAATTACTTCCAGAAGATGATTTAAAAAATATCAGGAATAAATTAATTTTCTCCCTTATTGCAAAGAGCGGCTTGACCATAAAACAACTCCTTTCATTAAAAGTAAAAGATATTAATCTTGCAAGTGGTCAAATTATAATTTCAAAAGAGCAATTAACTTTTTTAGATAAAAAGACTATTAATTTAATTGAAAAATATTTTTTAATCTTAAATAAAAAAACACAAGTTTCATTAGATGATTATTTAATCTCTAGTAGAGTATTACCATGGCAAGACTTAAAAAACTCAAGACTCCCACTTTCAACAAGAAGTATAAATCTCATAATTGACAAGACAGCTAAAGAAATGGACTTTAAGTTTAGACTCTCACCAAGCATACTAAGAAGATTATTTGCAAAAAGTTTAAGTGAAAAAAATATAAACAAAGCTACAAAAGAAATGATCTTGGGAAAAAAGTGTAGACTAGTTGGTTAATATTTAGAAGTTAAACATTCCTAAAGTATCAAGCTGATGCTCTTTTGGGACATACCATGGATACAAGCTTATGCCTGCATCTGCACCATATTTACTTGCAGCTTTTAAAAAACCTGTTATTTCTTCTCTTGATGTCTTTTGTCCATCGCCAATTAAATGAATCTTTAAATCATTTCTTTGCGTGTACTCTTTTATTTTTGCAATTGTTTGGAGTGTATAGTTATATGCACCTTTTTCAGAACGAAGTTTTACAAAACCATGCCAATATATCATTGGAGCAATAACATCAAAATTATTTGCAATGGTTTTCCAAGCATAACTTTTAGGACTTCCTCTTTTTAAAAACGGAGAAAAAGTAATTGCAATTAAAGGATAATTTTTCCCTACAGATTTTCTAACTACTTTTGCAAAAGTTTCTATAGAGCGAGAATCAGTAACTTCTTCTATGTCGACAGCCATACCATCTAATGAATCACCATTAGGTGTTTTATAAAAAACAGCTCGGATAAATTTCTGGGCATCTGCAATGGGAACTCTTAAAAAAGAATATGTCCAACCAATAACCCTAATATCACGGCTATGTGCAGATGCAATTATCTTATTTAGTTTTAAGGGATCTTTAATTGCAGGCATATTTGATCTGGATATTTGAAGATAAATTGTATCTATCCCTTTTGACTTTAGATATTCACAAAATATTTCTGGACTTGGAGGATAATTCCAAACATTAAGCCAAATTCCTTTACCATATGTAACAGGTTTTTCTGCATAGGTTGGTAAAACCATGAAAAATAAAAACATTAAAGCCAAACAAAAACAAAAATGCTTAGGCCTAAATTGTAATTTATTTATATTTTTTTTCTTAACCATAATTTAAAGAATAAAATCAAACATTTTAACTATACATACCCAATAGACGTTAATTATCTAACTAATCTCTATAAAGGTAGTGGTTATATAATAGATTTGTTTTAGGGATTTGCCCTCGTAGCTCAGTTGGATAGAGCAAGGCACTCCTAACGCCTAGGTCGCAGGTTCAATTCCTGTCGAGGGTAATTCTAGAATGTTTCTCCTTTTTCTTGTTTACTTTTCATTTAATAAAAATAAATTTGATATTGCTTTAAATGAAACTCTTTAATTGAACTTGGTAATTTAAAATTTTCATCTATTATGGGTAGGGGTATGAGATAATAGAGAAAGAATTATGAGTCATTCAAGGAGGTATAAATAAACATGCAAATTCTAATCCTGGTTTTGGTATTAATTTTCTTTCCGCTTAAAGCTTCTTCTAATCCACATGATCTGGAAATATTTAATAACGATAAGCTTGCAAGACCAGAAATGAAAAACATGTGCAGCGTATGTCATATAAATCCTAGTGGAGGTGGACCAAGGAATGAATTTGGAGAAGCATTTGAAGCTGCAAATGAAACAATAACTAATGACTTAAGAGAAAAGTTTCCAGAATTATTTGACCTCTTACGTGGCATGATACCTAAAATTGTTCGTGTAAAACCATCTGTTTTTGCCATCGGTAAAGAAATAAAAGTTACAATCTTGGGTAAAAACTTTTCTGCAGATAATTTTTTACATATAGACAGTGTCAGTATTGAAAGCACACCACATATTGAGCATGAGGTTATAGGCACAAAGAAAATTGTTATTGAAAATGTTACTTTTAATACACCTGGAAAACATACATTCCATGTTGTAACACCAAGTGGTCAGACATCAAATATTTTTAAAGTAAAGGCTAAGTAAGATTACAAAGCTTAGAAACTACAATTAACATACAAAACTGATATTTTTTTTATTCAAAATCTAAAAAAATTATAAAATTTGTAGTTTTTAAGTATTGACTTTGAAAAATATATATAGTCTAATATTTAGTGTGCAGTCAAAGAGGAGAGCTTAATTTAACACTAGATATAGTAGGTAAAGGACAATAGATGGAACTTTCTCCTGTTGCCCGAAGTAAAGTTCAAGAACAAGCCGGTACTTATGTACCTGAAAAATCTTACGGTCCAAATCCACAAGAAGAATTTAAAACTCCAACTACATTAAGTCCAGAACAAGAAAATCTAACAAATAAATTTGTACCAGGAATAGCAACAATAAAAGACTACTATGAAGATCCTGAAAAGCTAAAGCTTTTAAGAATGGGAAGAATAGCAGCTACAAGTGGAGCTGTTGTTTTAAATTTCTGGGCTGTTTTAGGTTTGTTTTATGCTGCAGGGAAGCTCGCTCTTAGTGTGTTTGGAATGGCTGACAAAGATGAAGCATTTAATCTCTTAGGCAAAGGCTATACAAAATCTTCAATTGCTGGTGGCTTAACTGGACTTGCACATGAAAGTCCTTATTGGAGTATTGGTAATCTTGGAATGGGATTATTTAGTTATTTAGGTTTAGATAAAATACACTGGCTTGCTGGGTTTTCAATTGCTGATGGGATAGCTTCTATAGGAATGGGACAGGTTAGAGACCGTGATTCTCAAAATGCATTTGCAGTTCAACATTCAATATTTAATCATCCTAATTTTTCATCTTTAAAATTTTTAATGCCTGTTGAACAAGCAGTTATAAATTTTGCAAAAAATATTTCATCTCCCAAGTCATGGAAAAGATTGGTAGTTGATGAGCCATATGCTTTATTTCAAAAAGCTGGAGGTGGTTTAATCGCTGCTGGAGGTTTGTTAGGTGTTGGTTCTATGTTTGCAGAAAAGATGTCTGAGTCTGTGAGATCTTTAGCTTATATTCCTTATAGTGCATTTTCACTTTTAAATTTAATTGCACTTTTTAGAGATGGAAAGGTTGTTGCTGAAAGAGCAGATGATTTTGGTGGAAGAATAAAAGCTGAAGATTATTCAATGCGTTCTGAGGGATACTTTAAACAATTAGCATCACCAGTACTAGGTGTAAATAACTTTTTACTTGCCTTAAAAGGTTTAGGATTAGATTCTCAAAATGGGTTTTTATATCCACTTGCAATGGCAGTACGTGCTTGTGGTGCAGCATTTGCATTCTTAGGTTTTACTGCTCAATCAGGACTTAAGTTTTTTAAGCCTGATTCATTTGGTCCATTTAAAAAAAGAGTAATGGAAGTAATCTTAAATCCTAAGGAAGCATGGAAATCAATTTATGAGTTTTTACAAAGTACAAGTCCAAAACCTCACAAGAGCGATAAGTTTGATAAAATTATCGAAGAAGATCAAGATGGAAAATTATTCATGCAAATTACTGCTACTCCAACATTCCAAAAAATGAAAGAGAAATCTCAAGCAGGATTCCCAAGCCCTTTATTTCCAAACAGGGGAGATTTAGAAAGATTTACTCATAGTAAAAGAGTTTGCACACTTGCAATATTATTTGATCAAGTTATGAAAAAAAACATCATAAATAATCCATCCACTCCAGAAAGCATAAAAACTTTTTATTTAGAAAACAGACTTGCACTAAAAGTAGCTATGTTAGTTCACGATGCTGGTCACATAGCAAGATCACATCTTGGGGAAGAATCTATTAGAGGACTTAACAATGATGAAGAAACTATGAAGTTATTGAAAGATACGAATTCAGATATTTGCCAGGCTATAATTACTGATTTTGTTGAACGCTATGGAGAAGTTGATGGTAATAGAAAAGCTAAAGAGCTTTTAGAAAAAGTAAAAGATATTCTGGGTCATAAAACACCACTTAGATGGAAAATATTTGATTTCTTAGAGTATGCAAAATCTAATGGGGGAGATTTTAATAGTACAGATCCTAACGACTTTCCTGCCTGGAGCCTGGATGATTACAGTGAGTTCTTTGAGAGTATAACTTTTGTAGAAGATGAATATGGAAGACCTTTGCAGATATTTAAACCTGATGGAGCTGTTAAAGCTTTTTCAATGCTGTATGACAGATATAAGTTTAACTTAAGATATAATTACGACCCATTGCTCAAAGCTCAAAAAATAGTTTACTTGTTAGGTGCTGATGCTGCAAACATTTCTCTTGAAGAAGCAAGGAAATTAACTGAAAGAGAATTTGA
This sequence comes from Candidatus Melainabacteria bacterium, assembly GCA_016193285.1. Classification (NCBI taxonomy): domain Bacteria; kingdom Bacillati; phylum Candidatus Melainabacteria; species Candidatus Melainabacteria bacterium. The sequence goes on along the minus strand of JACPSL010000006.1, from coordinate 55,309 downwards.
TGGTAGAGTAAAAATTGGTTTAGAAAGTATCAATGGTGATGAATATACCTTTGTAATAAGAATACTGTTTGGTGGTGAAAATGCATACTGTGGTTATTCAGCTAAAAATCCAAGAACAAGAATTATGGTTCTTTTAGAAGATGGAAGAAAAATGGAATTTCTAGAATACAGAGAAAGGGTTATGAAATATCAGGATCCAAAGCAATATGAAGAAACTCAAGAAGAGGTTAATAAACTTACAATACCTTTTGAAACTGAATTAAGAGTAAAAGTTAGAAACAGACGTTTTGAATCAGCAGAAGTAAAAGCAGCTGCATAATTGTTTTTAACTTGATACAATTATCTTAGGTTTAAAATGACAGGCCAAAATAAAGAAATTAAAATCTATACAGAAGGTACCCCAAATCCCAATGCATTAAAGTTTGTTTTAGACAGGATACTTATTGAAAATGGAACGTATGATTTTCCAAATAAAGAAAGTACTAAAAATTCTCCCTTAGCAGAAAAATTATTTAATATTGAATTTGTTAAAGAAGTTTTTATTGGGAAAAATTTTATTACTATTACAAAAAATCCTGATATGTCATGGGAAAATATTTACGATAAGCTATGTACAGCTATTGAGAGTCACCTTGTTTCAGGAAAGCCTGTTGTATTGAATGTTAATGTTAGTGAAGATAGGATAAGAAGTAATACTGAACAAAAGATTTTAGACATATTAGATAATCAAATTAGACCTGCAATAGCTAGTGATGGTGGTGATGTAATTTTTGATAGCTATGAGGACGGGATACTAAGATTACATTTACAAGGAGCTTGTAGTTCTTGTCCAAGCTCTATAATGACTTTAAAAGCAGGTATTGAAACAATGCTTAAAAGACAGATACCAGAATTAAAAGAAGTTATTTCGGTTTAAATAAGCTCCATAAATAGGTGCTAGTTCTTTTAATTTACTTGGCAGAATTTTTATATCATTCTTTATTTTTTCTTTTGCAATCCGGGCTGCTTTAGAAGCAAGTACATCCCAGTCATACGTTAGCCCGCCATTTAGTACAATTACATCTGGTGCAAATAAATAATATAAATTAATTAGCCAGCTAGCAAGTTGAAAAGGTGACTTAGAAATAATGTCTATTGCAGAATATAATTTTTCACCAGAAGAAAAAACCATTTTTTGTAGCCTTAGTGTAAGTTTTGGATCTTTAAATGGTTTTCCATTCTTGATTAATGCTGCACTAATTCCTGTGCCTAAATTTATGTACAACATTGAGCCATTCTGAAATTTCCCTGTGTGATATTCACCTAACGCTCCACAAATTACATCAGTCTCCCACACATAATTTTTAATTTTTAAATTATCAGATAATTTTTTTATAAAGGGATATTCTATCCAATTACTAAGAAAAAGGCTTTCTTTTAAAACCCCATCTTTATTCCATTTTCCTGGCAAGCTTAAAGATAAGTCATTAGCTTGCTTATTCATAGAAGTATAAATAGAATTTATTTCTTTTATTTCTAATTCAGGATTTTTATTTGTTGGAAAAACATCTGAATCTAAAATCTTTATTTTAGTATTTGTACCAGTGACAAGTGAAACATTTGTCTTTGTGCCACCAATATCAATTACTAGTACCTTCTTCATAAAAAGATTTTTTTCCATTACTGAATATTGTTATAGTACCAGTTTTACTTAAGTATAATATTTTAATTGGCAAGGATTTTAACCAATCAATATCTTTTTTTGATTTTTTAGAAAGTTTTTTATAATCATTAACTATTAAAACTTTAGGGTAAGACATAAGAACACTTTTTAATGGTGGAGCTTCTTTCATTAGTAATGGTAATTTTAAAAATTCTACATCTCCTTTAAATTCTTTATTTAAATTAGTAATTATCTTAAAGGAAAAATTTTTATATTGAATCAATATTTCATCTTTAAAGTTTTTTGTATTAAAAAATAAGCAATTTGATTGAATATTGTTTAATCTTAAGAAATCTTTTATTTGTTTTTTGTCTTTTTCATTAATGTAATTTGATAAATAAATTGGTTTTTCTTTTGGACGTGCTATTAAAATAGCTTCATTGTTGTATTTTGGAATGCAAAATATTTTTACATAGTTACTTTGATTATTTAATATATTAATGGTTAAAAATAAAACAATAAATAAAATTGCATATAAAACAAGATTCTTTCTTGCCTCTTTAATAAAGATGATTATTAAAACATAAAAAATTAACACGTAGATTAGGAGCAACAAATAAAAATTTATACTTGGCATAAATATTTCTTTAAAAGTAATTTTACTTAACAAATTTATCCAGTTTAAAAACAAGTCAGAAGATATATTTAATAAGGCACTTGTGATTATATTTAAAAAACCTAGAAGAGGAATAATGTTAATCAAAATATTAATTAACCCTAATATTAATATTATTGAAGCAAGTGGTACTGCAATTAAATTAGATATTAATGCCATTATTTGTAAATTATGAAAGTAAAAAATTATAAGTGGTACTGTCATAATTTGTGCAAATAAAGATTGCAAAGCTATTATTTTAAGCTGGCTGCTATCTTTCTTAATTAATGAAATTGCAAACAATGCTAATCCTAAAAATGCAAGTAATGAAAGTTGTAAACCAATATCAAGTAAATTTAATGGACTTGAAATAAAAAATAACATTATTATAAGAGAAATAGCAGGTAGTAGTTTTATTTTCTTATTAAAAAGATTTCCAATTAAAATTAAGATAATTAAAATACTTGCTCGAATAATTGATGCTGAAAAATCTGCAATTATTGAATAAAGAATAACTGCAAGAATTGAAAATAAAACCAGGTATATGCTCCTCATATGAAATAATTTTAAAAAATAAAAAATACCTCCAACAAGAACTGCTATGTTAAAACCAGATGCACTTGTTATATGACTTAAACCTAAACTTTGTATCTTTTCTTTTAAATTAAAATCAATCTTACTTGCTTTTGAACCTAATAAGATTGCATTTACAAGACTTTCATTTTCTTTTTTTAAATATTTCTTATTAGTAGAAATTAAATTACTCCTGATTTTATAAATACTTCTTGTAATAAATGTTGAAGGTGGTGTATCTAAATAGACAAGTGTTCCAGGTCTTGTTATTAATTTATAAAATATCCCTTTAGTGTATAAATAATTTCTTTCATCAAACAATCCTGGTAACAATGCATGGTTTGGCTTTACAAGCTTTCCAGTTATTTGAATTACATCACCTATGTTATATTCTTCATAATGTGAACCTATAACTTTTACTTTATTTTTTGATAAATTGAGAATTTTGTTTTTATCTAAAATACTATTTAATTTAATAATGTATGTTTTGTTATATAAGTTGTGTACTTCAGGGGTACTTAATATCTCTCCAATGTATATTTTTTGCTTATTTAGTAAGTAGTCTAAATTAGTAGTTGACAGTCTTATAAAAAACTTTGAATAAGTAAATCCAAAAACAATAAATGTTAGAAATATTAGTGTCTTCTTTTTATCAATAGTCCTAACTAAAAACAATAAACTAAAAATTACAAGTACTGCTAGTAAAAGATAAATAGTTATATTTTTAAAGTAAAAAGTAGAACCAGTTAATATTCCAAGTGTAATTAAACAAACAGGGTTCTTATATTCTTGAAGCTTGTCTATTAAAGCTTCTTTGTTCATAAGCAAGACCTTCTTTTTTCATTCTCAAAATAGCTTCTTCAATTCTTTTTTTATCAATGGTTAGTGCAATTCTAAAATAACCTTCCCCATACTCACCATACCCGCTTCCAGGTGGTACAACAATTCCACATTTATCAAGCATAGCTGTTGCAAAGTCGCTAGATGTTTTAAAGCTTGGTGGTATTGGCAACCATAGATAAAAAGTGGCTTTTAGAGGTTCTCTTATATTCCAGCCTAATTCTTTCAAATCTTTAATCGCAACATTACTTCTTTCTTTATACAAAGAATTATTTTTTTCAATAATTTCTTTAGGAGTATTAAATGCAGCAACTCCTGCTCTTTGAATTGCTTTAAAAATACCACTATCAATATTTGTTTTTACTGTACCTAATGCTTTTATAATTTTTTCATTTCCAACTGCAAATCCAATTCTCCAGCCAGTCATATTATATGTTTTGCTTAGACTGTGAAATTCTAAAGCTATATCTCTTGCTCCTTTTGCTTCAAAAACAGAAGGAGCTTTATATCCATTAAAAGTTAGTTCAGAATAAGCATTATCAGATAAAACAATAATGTCATATTTTTTTGCAAATGAAATTAGCTCATTATAAAACTCAAGTGGCGCAATTGCACTGGTAGGGTTATTTGGGTAATCTATCATTATAATGTTTGCTTTTTGAGCAATATCGTTTGGTATTTTAGTTAAATCTGGCAGCCAATTATTTTTTTCAAGAAGCGGAATAATATAAGGTTTGCCACCACATAAAACAGTTGAGCTTTTATACACAGGGTATGCAGGATCTGGCAATAAAGCGATATCTCCTTCATCAATTGTTGCAAAAATACAATTGTGAATTGCTTCTTTTGAACCAATCAATGAAACACATTCAGTGTCAGCATTAAACTTTTGACCAAATCTATTTTCAAACCATTTAACTGCTGCTTCTTTAAATTCTTTCATTCCTTGATAAGGAGGATAATTATGAGTACTTGGATCATCAATTGCAGAATGCATTGCATCTACTATATGTTTAAAAGTAGGCTGGTCTGGATCTCCAATACCCATATTTATAATGTCTACACCCCTAGCAATTGCTGCTTGTCTTTTTTTATCTATTTCAGCAAATAAATAAGGTGGCAATGATTTAATTCTTTTTGCAAATCTCATTTTAAAATCTCCGTTTCACCTCCGTTTTTACTGAACTTTTAAATTATAGCTTGTAGGAGATCTCTATTAGGTCTTTGCAGGTTTTACTTTAATCTTAAAAATATTCGAGACCTGTCCGATTGCACTTACGACCTGGATAGTATGTACTCCAGTTTCACTAAAACTAATAGTTAAATCAATTTCTTTTGAGCTAACAAATGTTGACTGGATATTTTCACTTATACCATCAACTTTTACAATACTGTCACTAGCAAAGTTTTTCCCTAAAATCATAAATTGAGCTTCTTGTCCTGCAAAAGCAATTTTAGGCTTAATTCGAGTAATCTTAGGTGCTAAAGATTTTAAAAGGTCAAATAATTCCGGGAATTGTTCTCTAATATTGCTTGTTATTTTTTTTCCATTTCCACTAAAAGCTTTTCCAAAATCGTTGAGAGGGCCACCACCACTTGGTGAAACATGACAAACACTACATTTACTCTTCTTTTCAGGTTTTGCAAAAGAATCCTTATTAAATATTTCCATATATTGCGGAGTAGAAAACGCAGTTAATGGAAAAAGAAAAAACAAAACAAAAAACAACATTAAAAATTTTATCTTCATAACATATCCATCCTTTACTTATCTTTTAAAGACCTGAGACATATTGTGTTAATGCTTTAATTTGTTCTGCTGTAACAGGTACTTTATATTTTTTACTCATTAAACCAATTATTTTTTCAAGCTGCTCAGGAGTTTTTCTTTTTCCTATTCCTTTTAATGATGGAATCATCCTGTCACCATCAGCAGATATTTCTTTTAATTCACTATCCCATCTGCCAGCACTAGCACCATTTGGGTGGCAAGTATTACATGCTCCATATGAACCTTTAACAGAAGAAAAGATTTCTTTGCCAGAAAGGGCACCTTTTGCAAAATTAGCTTGTACAAAAGCTAGAAACAATACTACAGACAATGTTGAAAAAATAACTTTTATCATTTTAGTTAGTCCTTTTTATTCAAACAAAACTAAAGAAACTTATAACGATGGTTAGTATACAACCCACAAAGGATTTTAATCCTTCATTGTGAACAATCAAAAGTATGATTTATTAGCTCTGCCATTGATTTAGGTATTTGGAGGGGTGGTTGGAGATGGTGTGGGAGTGGGTACAGAAGGACACCCACAACCTGCGTCACATTTCACTCCTGAGGCACATGTAAAACTTCCTGGTGGATCACAATCTTCAGGACCATCTTGTCTGATTATGGAGTCTCCACATACTGCATTTAGGCATTGATTTGTACAGGCATCCTCGTTATAATAGTTTCCATCATCACATTGTTCTGGATTAGCTATTATTGTGTCTACAATGCCATTTCCACAAGATTCATCAGATAAGCAGTCAGCAGAACAGCCATCATTATCAACTGTATTTCCATCATCACATACCTCACCAATTGAAGGTTCAATCACACCGTTTCCACACACAGGTATTAGCATACATCCGCATGCAGTTGGATTACCACTTGAAAATGCAGTAGCAGTACAATTGAATCCAGGAGAACACCAACCATCACAACCAGTTGAAACACTTTGCTCACAAGTTGTAACACAGCTACATCCAGTTGGAGGGCTAGCATCGGGCTTACATTGTTGTCCAGGAGGACACTCACCCATACATAAGAGGCCTCCTGGCGGAAGCCCACAAGGTGTATAACATTCGCATCCAGTATACGCTCCACCAGGTACTAGAACTACTCTACATTGTTCACTGGGATTTGGACAAACTCCACCACATATCTGTCCATCACCAGGGTATACACCATTAAGACTGTTCACACAATTGTTTGCTGCTATGCACATACAGTTAAAGGTACAAACACCAGACTGACCTGCAGGATCACATGCAGGTTCATCACCTGGTGGATCGCATTGTTCGCCAGGCTCTATGCGACTATTCCCACAGACTGCTTGTGCTCCACATGTGCAGCTAGAGGTACAAAAAACAGAATCTGGATCAAATTGTGGAAATTGTGAAAGACATGTATCATGCTCTCCATCACACTCTTCAGTACCCTCTTTTTCTCCATCACCACAGCAGGAACATGGGATACACTGTGGTGGTATTGGTGCCGCCGGAGCCATACCAATCAGCATCGTAATTAGATAGCACGTAGCAAATCCAAAAAGATTACAGCAACCACAAGGATAACACATATTACCTGTACATGCGCAAGATGGGGTAGCATGCTCAGCATCACCGACTGGAACCTGTATAGGACCACCTACCGATGAAGGACAGGAACCGCAACAAGCCTGTGCTACTGGAGAACACTCCCACTCAGCTGCCATACACTGGTTACTATCAATAAAAAAAATGAAACAAAATAAGAAAATAAATAAAGTTAAAAGATAATTCTTCATTAAGAATGATTATACCTCAAGACTTTATCATTCTAACAGCAAAGGGTGTGTAGTTTCTCAGAATGACATTGTCAGTCTCTTGTATAAATTCTTGGTAATCGCATTTTCAATCTACAAAGCAATTCATATGAAATTGTATTTAATCCTTTTGCCCATGAGCTAATTGATAGTTTGTTATCCAACAGTGTGACGACATCGTTAACTTGTGGATTTGTAATTTCTGTTATATCAAACATCATTTGATCCATTGTTATTAATCCAACTTGTTTTATTTCTTTGCCTTTGTAAATAGCTGAAATTTTATTTGATAAATTTCTGTCTACTCCATCAGCATAGCCAATTGGGACTGTTGCAATGATGCTATCTTTTTTAGCCCTCCAAGTACATTCGTAACTTACTGATTCGCCTGATTGTATTTTATGAATCTCAGTAATTCTTCCTTTAAGTGAAATTAAGGGCTCTAAAAAATTAAATTCTTGCCCATATAATGCAATTCCAAGCCTTACTAAGTCATATCTGAATTCGGGATAATTAATTGCAGCATAACTATTTGCAATATGCTTCTGTAGAGGCATGCCGTGGCATGCCTCTACAACAAAATCAAATCTTTCTTTTTGTGTTTTTGAAAAATTGTAATCAGTAGGTTTTGCTAAATGTGTAAATATTCCTTCAAGTTTTAAGTGTGATGATTTTAGGATTTTTTTAATTATTTTATTTGCTTCTTTATAATCTACCCCTAATCGATTCATTCCTGTATCAATTTTTAATTGAACATTACCGTAAAAATTTTCTAATTGTTGTAATTGTTCTTCTGAATATATTGTTATTGTTAATTTGTTTTGTAAGCAGCTTTCATAAGCCCAATATGGTGTTGCACCTAATATGACAATTGGAATCTTTATCCCGGAATTACGAAGTGCAATACCTTCATCTACTGTTGCAACACCAAAAGAATTTACTTTTAAGCTTTGTAATATTGGAGCAATTGTTGTTGCACCATGACTGTATCCATCAGCTTTAAGAACAGCCATTATATCTGTTTTAACAAGACTACTTAACTTCTTATAATTTCTTTCAAGTGCATTTAAATTAATCTCTAGCCATGCATCTCTTTGAGTTGAAGTTATAGATTGAGTTCGATGAGTAATAGTCATGTTGTATATCTTACGATATAATTAACTTATTGTGAAAAAGCTTGCATTAATAAGTGTATATAACAAAGATGGAATTGTAGATCTAGCTCAAGAGTTAGTTAAAAAATATAATTATGAAATCCTTTCAACAGGTGGCACATGTAAGCTTTTAAAAGAAAATAATATTTCTGTAACAGAAGTTAGCGAGTTAACGAAATTTCCTGAAATGCTTGAAGGTAGAGTTAAAACTTTACATCCTGCTATACATGGTGGACTCCTTGCAAGGAGAGATAAAGAAGAACACATGCAAACAATTTCAAGACACAATATAAGGCCAATTGATCTTGTAGTCATTAATTTGTACCCTTTTGATAAAGTTACTTCAGTACCAAATGTTTTGTTAGAAGATGCTATTGAAAATATTGATATTGGTGGACCTTCAATGATAAGAAGTGCTGCAAAAAATTATTCTAGTGTTACTGTTGTGTGTGATCCAAGTGATTATTTACTAGTTCTTAATGAACTAAGTTCTAACAATGGGACTACAACACTCTTGCTTAGGGAAAAACTTGCCTTAAAAGCATTTCAAAAAACAAGTTCTTATGACGCATTAATTACATCTTTTTTATCGAATTATTTTAAGGATAATAAAAATGGTGCAGAAAACAGTTTTCCTGAAAACTTAACATTAAGCTTAAAATTAAAAAAAATACTTCGTTATGGAGAAAATCCACATCAAAAAGCAGCATTATATCTTCCTTTAAATTCTAAATATGGTTTAGCAAATGCAGAAGTGTTTCAAGGGAAAGAACTTTCATTTAATAATTATTTAGATTTAGAGTCAGCTTGGAATATTGCTTCTGAGTTTGATACTAAAACACCTGTAGCAGTAATTGTTAAGCACAACAGTCCTTGTGGTGTAGCTATTGCACCAAATTTACATCATGCATATATTGAAGCCTTTAATACTGATTCTGTAAGTGCATTTGGTGGTATTGTTGCTTTTAATAATAAAGTTGAAAAAGAACTTGCAGTTGAACTTACAACAATATTTTTAGAAGCAATTGTTGCACCAGATTATTCACAGGAGGCATTACAAGTTTTAAAAACTAAATCTAACTTAAGAGTATTAAAGATTAACATGAATAAAAATGTTATTAATTGCTTTGACATAAAAACAATTAGTGAAGGTTTGTTAATTCAGGATTTAAACTCTCAAACTTTAGAGCTAGAAAACTTAAAAGTAGTAACAAAGAAAAAACCAACTGAAGAAGAGATGATTGATCTTATATTTGCTTGGAAAGTATGTAAACATGTTAAATCAAATGCAATTGTAGTTGCAAAGGGTGGGAAAACATTGGGAATTGGTGCTGGTCAGACAAGTCGGGTTGCTTCAGTAGAGATTGCTTTAAATAAAGCAAACTATGAATCAAGGGATGCTGTTATGGCATCTGATGCTTTCTTTCCATTTAAAGATAGTATTGAAGTTGCAGCATCTGCCAAGATCAGTACAATCATTCAACCAGGTGGAAGTATAAAAGATAAGGAAGTAATTGATGCTTGTGATAAGTATAATATTGCAATGGTGTTTACTGGGATGAGGCATTTTAGACACTAATTAAGAATTAAATCGAAAATCGAAACATGTCACTAACTTTTCAAGAATTATATCTAACGCTAAACCAGTTTTGGTCAGATCAAGGCTGTGTAATTATGCAGCCTTATGATATTGAAAAAGGGGCCAGTACAATGAATCCTGCTACATTTTTATATGTGCTTGGAGAAAAGCCTTGGAATATGGCTTGTATTGAACCTTGTAGAAGACCAACTGATGGTAGATATGGAGAAAATCCAAACAGATTACAACATTATTTCCAGTATCAGGTTATTATGAAACCTTCTCCAGATGATATTCAGCAAATATACTTAAATAGTCTTGAAAAAATTGGCATAAAAATAACAGAACATGATATTAGATTTGTTGAAGATGATTGGGAATCACCTACCTTAGGTGCTTGGGGGGTTGGTTGGGAAGTGTGGCTTGATGGCATGGAGATTACTCAGTTTACCTACTTTCAGCAAGCAGGTGGATTTGATTTAAAACCAATTTCAGTAGAAATTACTTATGGCTTGGAAAGAATTGCAGTGTATCTTCAGGATGTGGATAATGTCTTTGATTTACTCTGGACAAAAGATATTAAATATTCTGAAATATATAAGAGGAATGAATATGAGCAAAGCAAATATAACTTTGAAATTGCAAATATTGATTCTTTGTTAAAAAGATTTGATATTTATTATGATGAAGCAAGTAATTGTCTTAAAAATAAACTTCTAATGCCAGCTTATGATTATATTTTAAAGTGTTCACATTGTTTTAATCTGCTTGATTCACGAGGTGCAGTAAGTCGTGATGAAAGAATGGCATTTATTTTAAAAATTAGAAAATTAGCAGAGCAAGCTGCAAGATTATATCTTAATATTGAAGAAAAAAAACTATGCAACTGCCAGTAATCTAAGCGTAAACAAAATTCCATCTACCATTACAGTTCTATATACTGCTTCTTCAAAAAGTTCATCATCATCAGAAACTAAGAATAAAGATGAATGTTTCTTTTTTGTTCTATCTACTCTTTTATTTCTTGTTAATCGTGTCCTTTCTGTAACTGCTTGTTCAAGGGCCCCCTTGTTATATCCTTCAGATTTGGTCATATTATTGAAGGCTTGTTCGCCATCTTGGTTTTGTGTACCTGAAACCTGAGATGGAGATCCTTTTGATGGTATTATTGGGTTAACAGTCATATTTTAATTTGCTCCTTTTAATTTGTTTTATATTAGATATAATATATTAATTGCATTCGGTAGTTTTTTTAAATCCTTTAAATAATCCTTGAAAAAGGTTAAAAAAAGGTAAAATAAAATATTAATAATTGTAAATTAGAGAATTATGTTAAAAAGGATTGAAGCTAGATTAACCAGATTTACCCAGGCAATTTTCTATTTTATAGTTTGGTCTTTGTTTTATTGTTTTTTTTCATTTTTTTGCAAAATTAAGATTGAAGGTAGGGAGAACATCCCTAGGAGGGGTAGATTTATACTGGCTGGAAATCACCAGAATTTTTTTGATGGTTTCTTCCTATCGTTTACTGTTAACCCTTTTAAGAAGGTAAGCTTTGTAATTGCTAAAAGAGCTTTAAAGTATAGATTCTATCGGTTAATAGCAAGGCTTATTGGTTCAGTATTGATTGGCAGAGAAGTTGAGGATTATCAAAAAGCTCTAAAAAAATTAAACAGGATTTTATCTCACGGTGAGCCAGTTGGAATATTTCCAGAAGGTGATGTATCTAGAAGTAATATACCTAGAAAATTTAAAGGTGGTGTAGCAAAACTTTCAATTGATTCTAAAACAAAAGTTATACCTGTATATTTAAAAGGCACATTTAATTTAAGATATTTTAAATATTTGTTAACCAGACCTGAAATTTTAATAACAGTTGGTAAGCCAGTTGAACTATATAATTATGCAACTTTAGTTGAAAATGATTTGGAAAAAATGTCAGCTATCTTAAAAGAAAAAATTATTGCTTTAAGTGGAATAAAAGAAAAATCTTTTGATGTAAGTCTAAAGGAAACAATTTATAGTATTCCAGTTGTTGAACCTATAGCAAACGTTTAGCCTTTATCCTTTTCTTAAACTTTGAGATTAAAAATAAATTTAATGGGAATAATTAAATTAGGGATTTAATTAATCAATTAAATTTATAAATGATTTTGCATTATTTTGACAATAAAAAAGCTGGACCTGTTGTAATTTTTGTACATGGTACAGCAAGTGCAAGTGAAATCTGGTATAAGCAAATTCATTTTTTAAGTAACTCTAGTTATAGAGTTATTGGTATAGATTTAAGAGGTCATGGAAGATCTAAAAATCCTGGTGGTACTTCAACTATTCAAAGCCATATTAATGATTTAAAAGAAACATTTGATCTATTAAAACTTAATGAACCAATTACAATTATTGGTCATTCATTTGGAGCAGTATTAGCAGTAAGATTGGCAGAGGAGTATCCTAAATTGGTTGCCAGGCTATTGCTTGTTAGTTTGCCACCACGAGTATCAAAAATATTACAGGGATATTATAAGTGGTTTGTAGGTAAGCCACTAGAATTTATAAAAAATAAATTAAATATTATTTTAAAATTACCACTTAAAAAAAGAATAAGACTTGCAATATCTACTGACATAAATGTAATTAGAGATATATGGAGAGAATCATTGAACTGGGATTTATTTAATCCTTTGCCAAGTTTAAGTTGTCCAGTGTATTTGTCAGTTGGAAGATTTGATTATGTTGCCCTAAAAAGTATGGTTGAGAAACTTCATAGAGAATTACCTAATTCAAACTATAAATTATTCAAGTGGGCAAGTCACAATTGTATGGAAGATGTACCAGAAGAGTTTAATCAGTGGGTCTTATCAATTTTAAATACACCAATCACACAAAGTGTTGGATAGAAGAATTATGCATTAAAAGTTTTTTTGTGGTATTATTTTAATACCTATGGCAAAATGTGAAATAGCAATATATGGCGATCCAGTTCTAAGAAAGGTCACAAGCAGGGTTATAAAATTTGACAAATCATTGAGGAAGCTTGTGGAGGATCTGTTTGAAACTATGTATGCTTCTGAAGGTATTGGTCTAGCAGCTCCTCAGATTAGTGTAAGTAAGCGGGTATTAGTTTTGGATGTAGATTATCCTTCTAAAAGATATATTGATGAACAAACAAAAAAAGAAGTGATTTCTTATAATCCACTTGTTTTAATAAATCCTGTAATTATACAAAAGGAAGGGGAAATCATTTCTAAGGAAGGTTGCCTTAGTTTTCCAAATATTTATATAGAAGTTATTCGCTATAAGAAGATACAAGTTAAATATCAAGATCTTTTAGGTAAAGAAAGAAGATTGCTGGCTGAAGAAGACTTATTATGTAGATGTGTTCAACATGAAATAGATCACTTGGATGGAAAGTTGTTTGTAGATAAGCCTGCAAATGAGAGTGAAGTAAAAAAGATTCTAAAAGAAAATGGTTTTGGTGGGATTAATTCACCACCTCCTCCTATATTAGTAGGATAATTTGTTCCAAGATTTAAATAGCTGTATATAATTTTATGCTTGGTTTAATGAATGTAAAGTTTTTCTAAGTCAATAATAAAAATAAAATTAAGGCTTTATAAATTTGAAAATTATTAATGTAGGATAGCTATAGTCTATATAACATAGAAATAAGTTATGGTTGTAGCATCTAAAATTAAAGATATAAAGCCTGTAGATGTGATTGAAATTACAACAGCTGTGCCACAAGAGCAGGTAAACACATTAAGGCAAATGATAATAAGATATATCCTTGATCATAACAGTGAAGAAGTTGCTTATAAACTCTTAGATCTTGCACATACAAGACTTAGAGATGATGTACGTTTCTATCAAAAGAATACAGAAAATTAATCTAAAAAATCTCTTAGATCGAGCCGCCAACGGCGATCTCGGGGACTTGCCTCCGAGGAGTTAAACCTGTAACCACTTACAAGCTAGAGTAAAACATTAGAGCTAACTATTTATTCTGTATATTTAGTAAGTTGTCTGTTTCTTCCCAATTTCTCCAAAGCCATATCCTGAAGTTGTCTTACTCTTTCTTTATTTATACCGAATTCCTGTCCTATTTCCTTAAGTGTTAATTTATCAACATAACGTTTTACTAATATCATATGACTTCTATCATCAAGCGCTCCTAAAGCTTGATGAACATCTTCCCTTAACTCATTTTGAAACACAGATGCTTCCGGTTCATCAGATTCTGGAGCAAGAACTAAAGTATCAAGAAAATTTTCATCATTATCATCAGGTTTTTCATTTCCAAAAGCCCTCTTAAGATCTTTTACTACTTTTGCATGCATTATACTTTCTAATCTCTTTAGTGAGACTCCAAGCTTTTTTGCAATTTCTACTAATGTTGATTTCTTAGATTCCCCAAATTGTTTTAATACCGTTTCTAAATTACTAATTAACTTATACATATAACGAGGAATGCTTATCATCTTTGCTTTATCTTGAAATAGTTTTTGTATTGATTGCTTTATCAAATAAGCTGCATAAGTTGAAAACTTAATATTTCTATCCCCATCAAATTTATCAACTGCACGTATTAAACCAACATTACCTTCTTGTATTAAGTCTTCTAGATCAATACCAAGCCCATTGTATTTTTTAGCAATGTATACTACAAGTCTTAAATTTGAGTTTATAAGTTTAGTCCTTGCTTCCTTATCACCAAGTGCTATTCTTGAAGATAACTTAGCTTCCTCTTCTCGAGTTAGATTACATCTTTTATCCTTATCTCTATTCTCTACTCTATTAATATCAGAAATATACATAGGCATTAGAGACATATTGTTTCGATGAACTTTCATAAAATATATTTTAATTAAAATCAATTATAACTTACAGGCAATTTCAAATTAAGGAAAAGTACTCTAAGCTGCATTTCTTTTAGCAAAAATGCAGCTCAAAATTTGTTATTGCCTAGGTTTTTAAGCAAAAAATGATGTTTTTAGGTTAAGGAGTAGAAAGCTTAAAAATTTATCTAAACATAAATCTTAAAAACCAAAATCTAAGAAAGGAGGAATTGCTTGTTACAATATAACTTGTAATAAATTCTATGAATAAAAAACGAAAAGTATCACACTATAGATTGGTTTAAATTTTCAGTACACCTCATAATTTGCATGAATGGGCTAAACCGACAGTCCCTTAAAATACCACTGGGCAGTAGCACATTCCTGTATCTTCATCATAGGCACAATTTCTCTGCGTACCACCTGACCCACATTGTGTAAATCCACAGGAGGCAGCACCAGAATGTTCTAAACAAGGATCAGATGGAATGCAGGATTTACAATCTGGACTGCAATTCCAATCTTCATAACAACCAGTTCCTACTCTGTCTGGAGGATCACATACTTCTCCTTGCTCTTTGTCAATTCGATCATCTCCACAAACTGCTTTTTCATTACACCTACATCTTAGAACCTCATTACTACTATCTATATCTATTTCAGTCCTAGTTACGCAAACACCTCGACTACCATTATTAGGATCACCAGGAGGACCTTGATAAGTACATTCTTGATTTGGTATAAAACATGCTCCTGTTGCAGCACCACCACCTATATAATAAGTACAACCGTCCGCAGTATTTTCTGTTATGTCACAAATACAAATCCCACTGTCTGTATTCTTGCACTTTCCATTAATCACTTGATCATTGGAATTATTCCTAAATGAACAAGCTGCATTAACTTCACTACATAAGCCAGCTGTTGTACGGCTACAAGATACGATGTCTTCAAATGGTGGTAACTGGCATGAGCAAGTTGATACAGGTAGGCCTTCAGCATTTACTTCATCTATATTAGTACAAATACCTTTTTTACCTCCATTGGGACCACTACCTTGAATAGTACATGTTTGATCTTTCTTAAGACACCTTCCTGCTAGAGGCTCACTAATCCATTGTGTACAACCTTCTGCAGTATCTTCTATTAAGCTACACCCACAAAATTTTAGGCCATCTGTGGTTGTTTCATTCTTGCACTTACCCTTGAATACATCACCGTTAGAAGTATTCTTATAGGAACAAGCTGCATTAACTTCACTACATAAACCAGCTGTTGTACTGCTACAAGATACTATGTCTTCGTATTTAGGAGTTGGAGAAGGGGTTGGAGAAGGAGAAGGAGAAGAAGTAGGAGTAGGAGTAGGGCATTGTGCAAGGCAGTTGTAATATAGACCTGATACTGCACAACAATTATCACAGCATGATCGGCATTGAGTTGGGTTAGTATTTGGTTCGGTTGGACATTGTGCGCAGTATGTAATTAAACAAGGAGTAGGAGTAGGAGAGTCGGTGTCAGCATCATCAACTGTAACTGGCTGTGATGCTGGCGTTGGTGATTGTTCTTCTGTTGGTGTTGTACTCGTGCTTTCATCGGTGTCAGCATCATCAACTGTAACTGGTGATACTATGGCACAAGGGGCCCACCAATCAAGTCCATGGTAAAATGTCCTTTCTGTAATTATGTTTGTATCTTGCCCAGTAGGAATAAGAAATTCGTCTTCTTTGTGGCTAGCAATTATGTCCACACCCGCATTGTCAGTACAGTGAAGGTCGGATGCAACCTTAAATGGACTACCTACAGGTATAATATCGTTAATGTATACCCCATGACTTGATTGAAAGCTGTCTATGACAGGATTGTTGGGGGTTAGTTTAGGAGGAGCTATTGGTTCAGCCCAACTAGAACCCTTTTCTGCCCAAGGTGACCACCCATTCCCTGTAATTAGATTCCAGATGTACACTGGTGTTCTATAGTAGTATACTCTATGGTGAACTGATATCTGGATTTTTTTTGGTGGTGTGTATACGTTAGAGGTTAGTGTTAGTCCATAATAGCTCTGGGTTGGTAGTAGTCCAGTGGGATCTGCATAAGCTGGGTTTAAGAAGTCTACAATTAATAAGGTACTAACTGTAATTAATATTTGTTTCATTGATTTCTATCTCCATAAGTACCTAGAAAATTTAAAAACCCTAATATAGGTTTTACCCTCTCTTATTTTTTTTTAACAGAGTATTGGGTAGAGATAGAATTTTAAGTTTTATCTAAGATTGGAAAGGGGTAGCCCTGAGATACTTATGGGGGCTGTTGGTTAATTGCTAAGAATAAATTCAATTTAAGGGAAAAAGTTTACTTTTTTAAAGATATTATTTTTGAAATATTAATTGCATGAATGGGCTAAACCGATGGTCTCCTTATCAACGCTCAGGTTTTTCGTTTTCAGAAAAACCTTTGCTGTTAACTTATGAATAGCTTGGATCTTTTGGATCCGGCAGGATTCGAACCTGCAACCAAAGGATTATGAGTCCTCTGCTCTACCATTGAGCTACGAATCCGGGAGTTTTTGCTTTTTAAAGTGCATTTCAACACTAGGTTATTTATTATACTGCATTAATTATTTATGCAGATTTGGCTAGGCTAGGTTTGTTTTCTAAGTTAGTTATTTCTGTACTACTCTCTTGAGTTGGTATTGGCAAAGCAAATTCAAATATGCTTCCTTCACCTAACTTGCTCCTTACTGATAACTTGCTACCATGTTGTTCAATGGATTTTTTAACGATAGTTAAACCAAGTCCTGTTCCTTTAATTGTGTGGACTTTGTTCTCAATTCTGTAAAATCTTTCAAAGATTAATGGAATATGTTCTTCTAAAATTCCTATACCATTATCAATTACTTGAAATAACACATTGTCTTTATCTTTTTGAACAACAAGTTTAACCATGCCGTTTCCTGGGGTGTACTTGATAGCATTTGATAAAAGATTAATTAATATTCTTTCAAGATTTTCTTGGTTTATATAAACAGATGGGAGATTGTCTTCAATGTCTTTTACTAACCAGATTGATTTTTTACTTGCAAGAACAGCAATTGATTTTAAAGAAAATTCGATAGATGGATAAATCTCTTGAAGTGTAAGTTGTAATTTAGCACTGGTAGATTCTAGTTTAGATAATTCAAGTACGTCATTGACAAGATTGCTTAATCTGTCTGCTTCTTCATTTATTATTTGAAGGAATTCATTTTTAGTCTTAATATCAATTTGATCATCATGCGAACAAAGTGTATCAATGTAACATTTTATGCTTGTTATAGGTGTTCTTAATTCGTGACTTACGTTACTTATAAATTCTTGTTTAATTAATTCTATTTCAGCTTCTTTTGTTCTGTCTTGAATTATCATTACTGTTCCTAGCTTTTCATTGTTTGAATCATATAAAGGACTAATGACTATTTTTAAGTTTTTATTTTCATTAACTAATTCAAAATTGGTATATTCTATGACTCCACCATCATTAGGATTTGTTAGATTACTTATGTGATCAAATAAGTCTTTATTTATTTCTTTACCCCAAATAGAAATAATATTTCTTCCTATAAGTTCATCACCTGATTTATTTAAAAGGCTCTTAGCTCTTGGATTAATAATTTGAATAATGTTTTCTTTATCTAAAACAATTACAGCATCTGCAATTGACATAATTACTGACTCAAACTTGTTTCTTTCAGAACCAAGTATTGCTAGATTTGACTCTTCATATTGTTTTAACCTTTTGGACATTCTGTTAAATGCTTTGACTAATTGGGATAATTCTTTCCCTAAAAATCCTTTTAGTGGCAGTTGAAATCCAAATCTTCCTTCTGAAATTGCTTTTGCACTTTTTTCTAGCTTTCTAAGAGGTTGAGTAATGATTAATGAGTTAATTATTGCACCAATTATTGAGAGAACCCAAACAAGTAAAAATATTTCCAGAAGAAATACCATTAATTCTTTTTTTGAGCCAACAATTGTAAATCCTGAATCAGGAATTCCTAACCAAGCCCATCCAAGAAAGTTAGATTGAAATTGAATTGGCTCTGCTATTGTAAGGGTCTTTCCACCTTTAGTGTAAGACATTTCAATAAAAGGCACATGACGTGGCGGAAGAATTTTTTGTAAATTGTTTGTTGGAGCCCAATAAAGGTGGGCAAGCTGGCTCTTAGCAAGTATATTACCTGCATTATCAGTAAAAATGATATAGCAAATTTCTGGATGTTCTTTTAAAAAGTTTTTAATCAGAGCATTTAATCTTTCTTTTCTATGCCAGGCAGTTTTGTAGTTCATTATTAATGCTTGTCCACTAATCTGTGATAAAACTTGTGCTGCTTTGAGATTGTAATTTAATTGTAATACTTGACGATCAATATTTGATTGTATGTTGCTTATAATTAAAAATGCAGATAGTGTAATAAAAACAGAGATTCCAAATACTAATGATGTTATTAATCTTGCTTGAGAGCTTAAACTACTAAAAAAAATCTGAATTAATACTAGTGCTTTTCTTATGGAGATATTGTGATTGTTTAATTTAGGTATGTTCATTTTAATCATTTGATTTAAATATTATTGTTTTAGGTCTCTTATTGGTTGTAGTATTGCTGCTTAGTTTTTTGCTCTTAAAGTTAAATACAACCTCTTCAGATGATAATTGTTTGTCTTTTTGGCTTACGCTGGCATCTCCTTTAAATATAATTTTTTCAGGCTTGTTATTTATTTTATCTCTTAGAAGAAAAGCTTCAGTACTTTCTCCGTTTGTATCTTCGTAAGTAATGCTTACTTTATTATTATAATTGCTTGCTGCTGTAATTGTACCGGAGCCTTGATCTATATATAAATAGTCAGTTTTAAGCAAAACAGGTTCTTGTTCCTTGATTGGTTTTTTTTTGTCTGGCCAAACTGTACTAAGTACATTACCTGTTGCTTCTACATTTTGTGAATTTATATCAAAAATAAATTTATTTGCTTTTGTCTTGCTTGTTGATTGTTCAAGAAATCCTTGTTTGCCCTTTCCCCAAAATAATGCTTGAATTGGTTTATTGTTTTTATAAATGACTTGAGCTTCATCACAAGTAACCTTAGTTTCTTTATAACTTGTTTGTAAATTTCCTTTTGCATTTGCGTTTTCTCCTGTCCATTTTATTTCTTGGTAGTCAGAAGTGATTGTTAAAATTTCATTTTTTTTGTCTTTTAACTGAGAAATGGTTTTACCTTCTGCAATTATTATTTGCTCTTTAATTAAAATAGTTATTTTATCTGCTTCAATTTTTCTATCTTTTAAATTAATTTTTGCTCTGCCAGTAAATATTGCCTTATCCACTTCTCCATTTGTGTTATTTTCAACCTTACCTTCAGGAGCTTCTAATGTTGCATCTTTATAATTAACTAAAATATTTCCTTTAATATAAATATTCTCTTTGTCAGCTTCAAGTGAATCTGCATGTTTTACTTGAAAGTCTTCAGCATATAAAACAGTGCAAAAAATCACCTGAATAATTATTGTTAGATTTATTGCTTTAAAAAAAACAGTTTTCATTTTATACCTTATTAATTATTGTAGTTTTTACATTTCCAAGAGCTTGGACTTTACCAGTGTTTATGTTATATACAATTTTATCTGCACTTATTTGTTTCTTTCCTTGAACTGCTTTTGATTTTCCACTAAGTACTATGTCAGAATTATTTTCAAAAGAGAGCAAGGTACCAAAACATTTAGTTTCTCCATGTATTATAGTTACGTTGTTGTCAGCATATATGTTTTTATTTGGTTTGATTATTAAGTGCTCTGCTTTAAATGTTTTATCACTTGAAGTGTAGCTTACATTATTAATTGCTTCGGTGTTGCCATTTAATTCCCACTTTAAAATTTCTGCTGATAACTTATTATTTTTCTCATTCTTTAAGATTATGTTTCCACCATTTGAAATAATTGCTTTTGTTATTTCACCGTCTTTATTTTTTTCTATATGGACATTGGTTCCACTAAGTAAAATGTCTTTAAATGATGCTTCTTTTAAGTTTGTAACAATAATTTTTGTTTGATCATCATTTATTAGTACATTCTCTCCAATTACACTGCCATTGTTTTTTAGTAATAAATTAAATCCTTTTCTAGCTTCAATTGAAGTTCCCATGCCAAGTGTAAGTTCATTACATTTTAATAAAAGATCTCCCTTAATATCACTAGCTGTCACATCTCCAAATAAATATATTTCCTTAGTACCAGCATTTGCTTTTGCGTATGGGGCATTGAGCTTGAATATAATTTGATTGTTTTTAAATACTTCTGCTTTAATATCCTTAATTATGGCTGCTTGTAAATTTTCTTCAGTTTTACCTTCTTTAGCAACTAATTGCCATCGTATAAGACCAGTTTTTGAATCTATCTCTTTTAAGTTGTAGGATTGTGCTAGTGCTTCGCTTGACTGGTTTTTAGGATTTAATTCTTTCTCTGATTTATTTACTAAAAAGGTCCCTTTAACAAATGAAATTATAAAAAACAATAATAATCCTAATACTACAATTAAGGGTATAAGTTTAAGATCCTTTGTCTTTTTTATTTTAGCCATTTGTATAGGGATATTATAGTGCTTCTTAAAGCTAATAACCAGCTGTTCTAAGTAAAAGTGCCTGAGAAATTTCTAAAACCCCTTCTTTTAAATTTCCTTCTTTAATGTGTAATTCACCTAAGAAAAAATGAGGAGCCGGATTATTAGGATCTTTGTTTACTACTTCTTTCCAGAGCTCTTTTGCTTTACTAGTGTCACCCGTTTGTTCAGCAATAATAAAAGCATAGTAAATTTTACTCCAGCTGTCATGTGGGTTTTCTTCAATTAGTTCTTTAAAGTAATTTAAACTTAAATTAACATTTTCTTTTATTTCAGGGAATTTTTTATATTTTTTATTTATTGATAAAAAGCTTTGTGATTCAAAAAAGTTTTTATTTTCTTTTTCTTTTTTTTCATATTCTTTAGCTATTAAATAAGCTTTTAAATAATGGCTAAAAGCTAATCTGTACTTTACATTGTTTGCTTCAGGGCTTTCTTTTAATATAGTTAGGTATTCGTTTATCTTTTTATCAATAATTCTTTTATTTTCATCCTTTCTAATTAGTTTTTTTGTCTTGTAAAGTTCTTTAATTGCCTCTTCAACAAGACTTGTTTTGCTAAGTGCAACTGCTAAATTAAAATGAGCTTCAGGATTGTCTGGGTATTTAACAACTTGTGCTCTAGCAATATTAATATCATCAGTTAGTGCAATATCTTCTGTTTTAGTACTTAGTTTAATTGGGTCTTGAGCTAAAGAATAATTATAAAAGCCAAGTAATGCAATTACTATAAGAAAAATTTTGCTAAGCTGAATTGATTTATTTCTTGCTGCTTTAATTGCTGAGGAAATAATGTTATATAAATTTCTTTTTTTAAATACGTTTAATGCTGCTTCTGTTGTGCCATGAGGGGAGGTAACACTTTCTCTTAATTTTTCTGGCGGGATGTTTCCTTCTGTTAATAGTTTTATTGTTCCAAGAGCTGTCTGTAAAACTAATTGATTAACTGTTTTTTTAGTAATTGCTTTACTGGTTCTTAGTTTCATTATGCTTTTAGTCATACATTCAATAAAATAACAGTAATATGCAGGTCCTGAACCACTAAGAGCAGTAATGAGGTCGAAATTTTCTTCTTTAAGTTCAACAACTCTTCCAATTGATTTAAAAATATTTTTAATTTTGTTTTTATCTTTCTTAAAAATGTGCTTGTTGAATGTTATAACACTCATGCCTTCTCCAATTTGACATGGAGTGTTAGGCATTACCCTTGCAATTGGTTGTTTTAAGCTTAGGTTAGAAGAAATTGTTTTAATTTTTATGCCAGCTGCAATTGAAATTATTGGAATACTTTTTTTTAATTTAACTCTTTTTAAAGAAGTTAGTACTTCCTTTATCTCGCGAGGTTTTACTGCTAATAAAATTGCACTAATATTTTTACTGTAAAAATCTTTATAAACAGTAAATCCTTTTTTTCTTAAAAAAGAAATTCTATCTTCTGAGTTTTCTACAAAGTTGATTTCATGCTTTTTATATAGCTTGTTTTGTGTAATTCCACATGCAATGGCATAACCCATTCTTCCACCGCCGATTATTATGAGTTTTTTCATAGTTAATGATATTTAGCTATACGTAGTGAAACATTTTTGTTAAAATAAAAGCTCATGTTAATTATAGTTTAAACTTTCAAATTCTACTTGATGTTAAAATGTCAAATTTAAATCAAAATTTAAAAACTAGTAAGGAAACCATTCGGTTTGCAGACAGACTAAGTTATGTCCCTTCTTATGTCTTTGCAAAGCTAGATGTAGAAAAAAAAGGACTTGAGAAACTTGGCAAGGATATTATTGATTTAAGCCTTGGAAGCCCGGATTTACCATCTCCCAGTGTAGTGGTTGAAGAATGTATAAAAGCTGCACAAGATCCATCAAATTATAGATATCCACCATTTTGGGGGCAAACAAAATTTAAAGAAGCTGCTGGTGCTTGGTTATTTAAAAGGTTTTCATTAGAACTTGATCCAAAAACTGAAATACTTCCATTATCAGGTTCTAAAGAAGGAATTACTCATCTTGCTTTTGCAATTATTAATCCTGGGGATCTATCTATAGTTCCTAGTCCCTATTATCCTGTTCATGCCAGAGGTACATTGCTTGCTGGAGGAAGTATTTATGAAGTTCCCTTATTAAGCAAAAATAAGTTTTTACCGGATTTAGGTACTATACCAAAAAATATTTTAGATAAAGCAAAATTGTTTTTTATTAATTTTCCAAATAATCCAACAGGTGCTATTTGTGATTTTGAATTTTTAGAAAAAGTTGTTTCAATTTGTAAGAAGCATGAAATACTCTTAGTAAGTGATTTAGCATATTCTGAATTAACTTTTGATGGCTTTGTAGCTTCAAGCATATTACAAGTAAATGGAGCAAAAGATATTGCAGTAGAATTTCATAGCTTGTCAAAAACTTATAGTATGGCTGGCTGGAGGATTGCTTTTGCTATTGGAAATAGTCGTGTAATTAATGCTTTATATGAAATTAAAACTAATACAGATTATGGGGTTTGTAATATAATGCAAGCTTCAGGAGCTAAAGCTTTTTCTATTCCACTTTCTGAGCATAAAAAAACTTCAATGATTTATCAAGAACGAAGAGATGTTATGCTTGCAAAGCTTGTAGAGTTAGGTTGGGATATTCCTAAACCTGGTGGAGCAATGTATATTTGGCTGCCAGTACCTGAAAGATTTAAGACAAGTTTTGAATATTGTTCTTGTCTTTTACATAAGGCAAATGTTGCTACCATCCCTGGAGATTCTTTTGGTACTTATGGAGAAGGTTATGTAAGAATAGCACTAATTGATAAAAAAGAAAGGTTGTTAGAAGCACTCCAAAGAATTGAAAAAGCTGGATTGGCTTTCAGGTGAAAACTTACATGTGCTTTTTAAATATTTTTTTTAAATGTTTTATTGTAATTTTATGTTTAAGCTTTATTTCTCTTCCTGCTTATTCTGAAAAACAAGATATTGTTTATTCCTCAATTTATTATAATCAAGGTCTTAAGTATTATAAAAATAATCAACTTAAAGAAGCAGTAGTAAGTTTTAATAATGTGTTAGCTATTAATCCAAATGATGTTTCTTCATTAGTTGAGCTAGGTCAAATTTTACTTAAACTATCAAAGTCAGATCTTGCAATAAATGCCCTGCAAAAAGCTGTAAATATTGAACCTTCAGACCCATTTATTCACATTTTATTAGGGCTTGCATATCTGGAAAATAAACAATTAAAAGAAGCAACATCACAGATCAATTTAGCTTTCAAGCTCGAACCAGAAAATACATTGTTAAAATCAAATGTTGGATTATTTTGTTATATAAATAAAGATTATGAATGTACTGTTGAAAATCTCTTAAAAGTTATAGATAGCTATCCGTCTTTTGTTAAGGCAAGAGCTACTTTAGCAAGTGCGAATCATTATTTAAAAAAATATGATTTAGCTAAAGAACATTATAATTATGTGCTTGAATATCTTCCAAGTGATTATAATTTGTTGTATAACTTAGCAAAAACCCAATTTTCTTTAGGAGAATATGAGCATTCAGTAGAGAGTTTAAGTAAAGCAATTTCATTAAATAATAATTTTGTTGATTTATATTTAGACAGAGCGGTTATTAATTTTAAATTAAACAAACTTCAAGATATAGAAACAGATTACCTAACCGCACTAAAAGTAGAACCAAGTAATCCTGAAGTTGTAATTGAATATGCTTCTTTTTTAGAAAAAACAGGTGCTTACTTAAAAGCTGCAGATATGTACAAGTTAGCATTAGAACTAGAGCCTGGTAACCTGAATCTACTAACACACAGAGCATATTTATTACAAGAGGCTGGACATGAAGATGAAGCTATTCCTCTTTGGGAAGAAGTTCTTAAAAATGATGAAAAGAATCAAATTTTACCTCTTGCTTTATTTGATTTAGCAAAAATTTATCAAGAAAAAGGAAATTATGATTCTGCAATTGATAACTATACCAAGTTGCTTGTTGTAGTAAATGACAAAGATCTTGAGTCAAAATCTTTGCTTGCTTACTGTTTTTATAAAACTAAAGATTATTCTAAATCAAAAGATTTTTATGAAGCAGTTATTAAAGAAAATCCAGATGAGCCAATATCTTGGTATAACGTTGGTGTTCTGTTGTCACAAGAAGGGAAATATTCTGAAGCTATAAGTTATTATGAAAAATCAATAAACTTAGGGTTTAAACCTTCTAGCAGGGCTTATAAAGCTTTATTAGAAGCATATACTAAGATTAATGATACAAATAACATAAAACTAACTTATAAAAAATGGCTTCAGCTAGAAAAAGATAATGTAGAAGCAAAAATTTCTTATGCAAAGTTTTTATTAGAAGAAAAAGATCTTTATGGTGCAGTTGATCAATTACAGGAATATTTAAAACATGAACTTGAAGATATAAATGCACTAATTCTCTTAGCGAATGCATATAAAGATTTAGGAATAATAGAACAAGCTTCTAGTATTTATAAAAAGATTATAAATATTCAACCTGACAATCATGTGGCTTATTACAATTTAGGATTAATTTACGAGCAAAATAAAAAATTTGAAGAAGCTAAAAATTCTTTTTTAAAAACAATTGAGTTAAATGAGAAATTTGCACCAGCATACTATGCTCTAGGATTAACATATTTGTCAGGTAATAATGGTAATGAGGCAAAAGGGTTATTTGAAAAATATCTTTTGTTAGATCCAAATGGTGAATTTAAAGAAACTGTACAAGCAAAACTTAAAGAATTACTTTCAAAGCCAATAACTAATCAACCGCCCGCATAAATTTATGAATGACATCTCTGATAAATATTTAAAACAAGCAAAAGAAATAACTGAGTCTAGAGGTGCAGTAGTGTTACCTAATGGAGTTAATGAGTTAGCAGCTCTTTTATATAAAGCAGAAAAACAAAATAAACAATTACGAGTTAAGTTAGGAATTGATCCAACTAGCACAGAATTACATTTAGGTCATACAGTGTGTCTACATTTACTTAAATGCTTTCAAGAACTTGGACATAAACCAATTTTAGTAATTGGAGGTTTTACAGCAACAGTTGGGGATCCTAGTGGGAGAAATGAAGCAAGACCTTCTTTATCATATGAAGATGTAAAACAAAATTCTAAAACCTATTTAGAGCAAGTAAGAAAAATACTTGACTTAAACAACATAGAAGTTGTAAATAATCATGACTGGCTAAATAAACTTACAGCAGTTGATCTTGTAAAACTTGCACACTTAGTTACTATTAATCAATTAATTGGTAAGGAAGCTTTTGGAAATAGAGTACAAGAAGGGCAACCATTATATTTGCATGAAGTTTTATATCCAATCTTACAAGGCTATGACTCTGTAATGATTAAAGCAGATATTGAAATTGGTGGTATTGATCAGACATTTAATGTTTTATTTGGCAGACACATACAAAAACATTTTATGCAAGATGAACAAGTTGTAATACTTCTGCCTCTACTAATTGGTTTAGATGGTTTAAAAAAAATGTCTAAAACATTTAATAACTTTATTTCTTTAAATGATGCTCCTAATGATATTTTTGGAAAAACAATGAGTATTCCAGATGAACTAATAATTCATTACTTTAGCTTAGTGACTAATTTATCTTTTAATGAAATAAAAAAATTAGAAGCTTCTTTAAAAAGCAATGTAAATCCTAGGGATATTAAAATGTTATTGGCTGATAAGCTGGTTTCAGAGCTCTATGACAAGCAAGTAGCATCTAAAGCTCAGGAAGCCTTTGTTAAGCAGTTTAGATTAAATAAAATTCCTGAAGATGTAAACGAATACCAATTAAATGAATCATTAAAAATTGTTGATCTTATGTACGTGACAAAAATGGTCTTGTCTAAAACTGAAGCAAAAAGATTAATAGAAGGTGGTGGGGTTAAGTTGCAGTCAAATAAAATTAAAGATCCAAATTTTATGATAACAAAGGATTATAGAAATTCTGTTTTACAAATTGGTAAGAGAAAATTTTTAAGGTTAGTATAAATGGTTTTAGAAGCTTCCAAAGTAAAAGAGATATGTTTATCAAGTTCTTCACTTAATAATGAAGAAATTGGAAGACTTGAAAGTATAATGGATAATTTTCAGTTTATAAGTGATCTTTTAGCAACTGACTTAATGGTATACACTGAAGCTAAAAAAGAAGAGCATTATGTTTTAATTGATATTAAAAGACCACATGGTCATCCAACATTATTTTTAGACAGTTCTGTAGGTAAAATTGTAAGTGCACAGTCAGAGCCTTTTGTAAAAAAAGCATTTGATACTGGCAAGAAAGCTGTTGGGGTTTATGGTGTAATGCTTGCTGGCAGGCCAACTCAGCAGGTTATTTATCCTATTTATCACTATGAAAAAATTATTGCAGCTATTTGCTTTGAAAAAGATCTTTATCTTACAGAAAGTTTACTTGGGGAAAACTGGAATCAAGTTGCTGAAGATTTAGTTGGAGCACTAAACCAAAAAAGACACAGGCTTAAGCATTGGCCTAAATTAGTAGGACAAGAAGGTTTTATTTTAACTGATAATGCAGATGAGCTTTTATATGTAAGTTATATGGCTCAAAATCTTTTAGTGTCTGTGTTAGGAATACATGGAAAATCAAAAGGGGTAAAATTTTCTCTACTTTTAAAAGATTTTCATCCAGATATTTTACATACAGAACCTGTCATTAATTTAGTGCAGAAAAGATATTCTGGAATTGGTGGTACTTTACAAATTACAAGTTTTGATTTGTCTGAAAATAATAAAATTCATGTGTTAAGAGACATATCAGAATTATCACTTAAAGAAAAAGAAATTAAAGTAAAAGGTGCATTACTTAAAGAAATTCATCATCGTGTTAAAAATAACTTAAATGCTGTTGCTGCTCTTTTACGAATGCAGCTTAGAAGATCAAATGATCAAGCTGTTAAAGAAGCATTTAGACAGGCAATTTTAAGATTAGATAGTATTACTGTAGTTCATGAATCTCTTGCTCAATCT
The DNA here is from genome assembly GCA_016193285.1 of Candidatus Melainabacteria bacterium. NCBI lineage: Bacteria > Bacillati > Candidatus Melainabacteria > Candidatus Melainabacteria bacterium. The sequence goes on along the minus strand of JACPSL010000006.1, from coordinate 26,805 downwards.
GATAATGTCCAAATCGTAGCAGTAGATCGATTGATTAGAGACATAGCTAGAAACTTACAGCATGCAATGGGTCTTGAAGACAAGGTTGTTAATGTAGACATAAATTGCCCTCTTAACTTTTTTTTAGATAGTGAGCAAGCAATTACAGTTGCATTAATTGTTAATGAATTAATTTCAAACTGTTATGAGCATGCTTTTACAAATTTAAATATAGGCAAAATAACAATTGATATTAGTTATAATGAAAATAATGAGAATAATTTTTTACTAGTTATAAAAGATAATGGTGTTGGTTTACCTCCTGACTTTAATAAAGAAAATCCAAAAGGGTTAGGCTGGCATATAATTAATACTTTAGTAACTGAAGACTTAAATGGTAAGATTTATTTAAATGCAAATGGTAATAGTGGTACAGAAATAAAGATAGAAGCACAAGTTAATGCAAAAAAATAATAATCCTACAAACTCTAAGACAAGAATATTAATTGCAGATGATGAAGCGTTGATTCGTCAAGATTTAAAAGAAATATTAACTGAAGCTGGATATGATATTGTAGCTGAAGCTAAAGATGGTTATCATGCTCTTGAATTAGCAAAGATGACTCTTCCAGATCTTATGGTATTAGATATTAAGATGCCTAATATTAATGGGTTAGATGCAGCAGAAGAAATTCAAGTTGCCTTAAATAAACGAATCCCTACAGTTATTCTTACTGCATTTAATCAAACTGAATTAATTCAAAAAGCAGGTGAAGTTGGAGCTTTTGCTTTTTTAACAAAACCTGTGAAGCCACAAGATTTAATTGCTTCAATAGAAACAGCTAAATATAGAGCTAAGGAATTTGAGGCTTTACATCAGGATATCTCTGACTTAAAAGAAAAATTAGAAATCAGGAAGCTTGTTGAAAAAGCAAAAGGAATAATTATGAAAACAATGTCACTTGATGAATCAAAAGCAATGCATTATTTACAAAAAAAATCCATGGATGACAGAATCCCTATTAAACAAGTTGCAGAAAATATCCTTGAACAGTGTAAATAAAAAAGTCGCTTTATTTTTTTGCTTTTGGCTTTTTAATATTTTTCCATTTTTTTGTCTTAGGTTTAGAATTTCTTAAACTTTTTGATGCATTTTTTGCAAATACAAATGGAGTTAATATTGTATCTGCAATAGAACTTATTAATTTCTTACAGTCATGTTGAAGTTTTATATATATTTTTTTCTTTTCACTTTCTGATTGCTTTTGTAAATGTTTGATTAGTCTTTTTGTTTCTTGTGTTTTTAGTTCACCTTGTTCTTCAAGTCTTTCAAATAAATTGTGTGCAATTTTTTGAGCATCAGAATAAATATTTTTAGCTGCTTTTTGTATTAATTCTCTTGATGAAGCTGCACCAATACCAGCCATTATTGCCTTTTGAATTGTTTTTACTCTGTCTTTTGTTATTAAAAGTCCATTTGTTTGCATTTTTTTATACTCCTTGTGTTTAAGTATACCCGAAGTGGTTTGTATATATTATTTTATCTGCTATTATTTTTAGCTTTTCTCCATAATGTGTCTAATTCCTTTGAGCTTAGGTCTTTAATTCTTTTTTTAGATCGAGGTAGTTTTTTTACTTTGTTATATCTAGCAATAAATTTTTTTATCCCCTTATTTAATGTATCTTCTGGATCAATTTTGTACCATCTGGCAATATTAGTAATCATAAACAATAAATCTCCAAATTCTTCAATTTGCTTATTTTTGTTTTTACTTTTAAGTGCTTCTTCAAATTCTTTTAGCTCAGCTTCAAATGTGTTCCATAGATTATTACTATTTTTCCAATCAAAACCTTCCTTTGCTACTTTTTTAGAAACCTTTAATGCTTTAAGTAATGCAGGTAGTGAAAGAGGAATACCATCTAAAATTTCTTTTCTGTAAGGCTTTTCTTTCTTTTTATAGCTCTCCCAGTTTGCTAAAACTTCCTGAGTGTTTTTAACAACAGTCTTCCCAAACACGTGTGGATGCCTCGAAATCATTTTTTTGTTTATATAGGCTGCAACATCATCAAATGAAAATTTCTTATTTTCTTTTGCAATTTGTGAGTGTAAAACTACTTGAAGCAAAATATCACCAAGCTCTTCTTTAAGTGCTTGTAAATTGTTTTTATCTATTGCATCAATTGCTTCGTATGCTTCTTCAATAAGATATCTTTTAAGTGTTTTATGAGTTTGTTCTTTATCCCAGGGACAACCCTTAGGGCTTCTTAATTTTTCTACAGTTTTTACTAGATTTTTAATTGATTTCATGTTTCTTAATTTTACATTTTCATAACCTTTTAGGTTTATTCTTTTCTCTAGACTTAGCAGGTCAATAATACTACTTTGTATTATTAAATTGAATGTCCAATGAAAATTAATTACTTACAATTTATAGTTTTGTTTTTAATTATAGCTTTTATACAAGCTCCTTCATTTTCAACTGAACTAAATCACTTGCCTGAAAGTGATAGTAATAATTCATCTCCATTACTTGCATTTAAAAATCCAGTATGTTTACTTGTTGGTTTAAGTAATAATGAACTGTCTTACAGAGAAATTTCAAGCCTTTCTGGTTTTGATTTTTTTAGTGTGCCTTATAGAGCAGATATTGTAGCTTTAGTACAAGAAATAAAACCCTCGCAAGTAATAATAAAGCATCCAAGTGGTTTTGTTGGATTATATTCTACAGAGGGACAATTAATAAGAGGTGTTGAAACACAAGGAGGATCTGAAATTTCTACTTATCCTAACTCTGAAGTGCCAAGTATAATTCAGCCACCAAATTCATATAATGGATATTTTCAAAATGTTTATTATCCTGGTTTAGAAACAGGATCAGTTCCTCATGGAGGAGTTGGTTATGTGCAACCTCCAAAAGGTAGAAACCTGCCTAGGCATTTATTAAAATTAGCAACATTAGCTAGCTTCACAGTGTTTCAATATCCTGGGTATTTTAATGCTTTTTCTGGACAAAATAATAAAGGCAGTTTATTTTCATCCTTACTTTTACCTAATATCCCTATTGGTATTAGTGCTGCTGCAACTTATGCAGATTCAAGATTTGATGAAACACAATATGAACAAGCAAGAACTCAGCCTAGAGATTATATGTTTCAACCAGTAATTGAAGGCTATTAATTCTTATTTTTTAAGTAAGTCTACTAAATTTTCTTTTTTTATAATGTAAGTATTATTACAAAAATGACATCTTCCTTCTGCATATCCAATTTTGTCAATTATGTATTGAATCTCTTTTTTATCTAAAGATGCAATTGCACTTTCAAATTTTTTTAAACTACAGCCACAATAAAAACATAATCCTTCAAATTCTGAAAGTATTTCTATGTCAAATCCTTTAAGGGCTTTTCTTATTATTTGTTCTAAAGTTAGCCCAGATCTTAGTAAAATTGAGAATGGATCAAGCCTAGCTGTCGTTTCTTCTAAAACTTTTATATCTTTTTCCAACGCTTCTGGCAGAGCTTGTATTATTATCCCTCCAGCCTGTAAAACCTTTCCACTAGCGGGTTCTAAGTAAACTCCACAGGATAAAAATGAGGGTATTTGTTCTGACTTTGCAAGGTAGTTTACAATATCTTTTGCAATTTCACCTGAAGTAATTTCAACAGAGCCACTATATGGAAGCCCTTTATCATTGTCATAACTAACATGCACATAACCTACTTTTCCAATTGCTTTATCAATATCAACATATCCTTTTTCATCGAAGCATTCTATTTGTGGTTTATCAACGTATCCACGTATTGTTCCTTCATTACTTACATCGCTAACTATACTGCCTAGTGGGCCATTGCCTTTAATTTTTAATGTTAAATGCCCTTTTGTTTTTCTAAGTATATTACAAAGTAAAATTCCACAAGCAAATGTTCTGCCAATTGCAACAGTTGCAGTATGAGATAAATTATGTCTTTGTCTAGCCTCTTCAGTTAGATTACTTGTAGAAACTGCAATAGCTCTAAATGACTTATTTCTTGAAATTGCTTTTACTAAATAATTGCTATCTAGCATGGTACTAAATGATATGTTAAATTTAACATATCATTTCTCCCTTTTGCGGAAGTAATTCAGTGGTAGAATGTCTCCTTGCCAAGGAGAATGTCGCGGGTTCGAGCCCCGTCTTCCGCTTTTTTTTAAGACTTTTGATTTTAATTTGTGTCGCAATTTATTGTGCTTCTAAATAAGGATGGACTTTGTTGTTAATGTACATGGTCTTAGAAGAACTTTTGCTACCATTGCAGCAAATGCTGGCAAGCCGATTAATATTATTTCTCTAGCACTGGGACACTCAGATTTAAAGACAACACAAGGTTATTTGATGACATCTCAAGAGGAAGTAATTAAAGGGATGCAGGGGTGGTGATAGTTATAATTTGCCTACTGTTTTTAATGAATGTAATTTTGAGAGAGCTGCTGGATAGTTTTTGAGAAAATCAAAGTCTTTGCTTTCAAAAAGTATTTCTGGTACAAGTTCTTGTTTGTCATAAAAAGTATTTATAAACAGTTTTTCACTTTTATTAAATGTAATCATTTTTTCAAGAAAAGGTTTCACATAATTGAGCATTTCAGGCAAATTAATTTCATTAGCGTTTCTTAGCATTGGTTTTAGTACATTCCTAAAATCAGCTTGATTAATCCTGTTAATTTTTTCAGCATTTAATTTGTCGAAGTCAGCCATTCCAATAGTTCCAAGAAAGATAAAAGCCTTTTTTAATTTTTGTTCATCAATTTCATTTGCATAGTTTTTGACAAGCATATAAACATCAAACAAATCTCTGGGTGTATTTCTATCAAACAGTGCTTTTAACTTTCCTGCATAAAGTTCTTCAAGTGTTAGGGTTCTTACAGTAAAATCACTTTCTTCACCTAAAGCTTTAAATTTCTTTTCTGTTACTCCAAGTACTGGAATTCTGTGCAGATAATTTATATCAAGTTTTATTACACCGTTTCCATTATTGCTGTTTGTATACCTAAGTTCATAAGTGTTGTTTGCATATTCAAGTTTGGTTTCTATTTTATATTTCAATGACTTAAGTATATTTTCCAGTATTGGTTGAATTACTGTGGTTCTTGCTTTTTCCATTTTGTCTTTTTCAATAGCACCAATATAATTTAAATCAATATCAATGGACAGTCTTGGCAAATCAAACCACAGTAAATTAATTGCAGTTCCTCCTTTTAAGACAAGTTGTTTTAACAGAGCATTATCCTCAGAAATAAGTTTTAATATTTCTTTCAGTCTTAAAACTTTTTCAAGTTCATCTACATGTGAAAATCCAAGTTCTTTGGAAAGTTTATTTAAATATTTGTTTTCATACATAAGTTAATTTTAACTGGAAATCAAAGCTTCAAAGTTTTTAGGGATATATAAATTCCATTTGGGATTATGTTTTATTTCTTTATTACTAGGGTCTAAGTAAACGGTATTTAGTAGGCTAATCCCACTAAGTAGGCTTTTTAAGGTGTAGTCAGTAATATTCCATTTGTCTTTGAAGTATTCAAGCACAAAATCAACTTTATGATAAAGGGCTACTTTGTCGTATTTTTTTAGATATTTTATTATTTTCTTTTCATTTATATAACTTTCACTGCTAATACTTTTAAAGTATTCCTCAAGTCCACCAGCATATTTTAGTTTATCTATGCAATCAATCAATGTTCGTTCTATATCAGTAACTATTACTTCTTCAGAACCTCGTATAACTTTAGTTTTACCAAAGCTAACATCCTGCTTAACAGGCTTATAGTTAATTCCATAAGCTGTAAAAGGTTTAACGTTATATGGTTCATCTGTGATGATGTGAACAATGTTATATGATGACTGGGCTAGTCCATGAAGTTCTAATGCAGCATGATATCCTATTATTCCATCAGGAATTATTTTGTGTGCAAGTAAAAATTTGTCTGGGGATTGAAATGCTTTATTTAAATAAACTCCTCTTTTTAGAACTTCTAGGTATCCAGTCTTTAGCAAATACTTAACAGCTACTCTGTGATTCATTTCTGGAAATTGTTTTTTTATTTCACGAAGAGTAATTATTTGCTTGTCTTTAAATTGTTTATAGATTTTGCTCATAAAGAGATATTGTTCCTATGGTTACTTATTAGATGTAAAGGTAGTAATATTATACCCATATATCTAAATAATAACTATAATAAGAAAAATAACTTATTTAAAAGAATTAAAGCATTATACTTAAGATAAAATATTTCTTATGGCTGGTTTATAGGCATAAAGGTATATAAAGTATGCCTTTATATCTAAAAAGCAACTATAATAAGCATTTAAGATTACTTGATGACTACACAAGATGAAGTAGTTAAAGAAATGCAGGGGTGGTGATTGAAAAATTATGTTACAGACACTTGAAAAGCAAGTTAGAAGGTTAAGGCTGATGGCGTAGAGAGGCAAACATAAAAGAATTATAAAAGTGTCTTTGTTTTTTATACTAAATCACCTGATTTTTTACAAAGAAGAAACCTTAAAAAAAATTAATCTGTTTTTGATTAAGATTTCATTTACAATAAACCTTGTTAATAGCTATTATCAAACCAGAAATCCAGTTCAATTGAAACACTTAAAAAAGAAAGAATATTATAATCTGTATAAATTAAGTAAGGTAGAAAAAAATTATGCCACAAGTTAATGAAGTCGTAAGAACAGTACTATCAAGTCCATTCATTTAAGGAAGTAATCCTCAAGTAAACCTTGACGCTTTACTCTCTCCGGTTGGAAGAACACGTGTAAATGATAAAACTTTGTATGAAAATGTAGGTCATGTGACATTACAAACTAAAGATGGTTCTCCAGTTAAAGCTTCAGTACATTACACCTTCCAATACCCGCCTTTGTCAGGGCCAATGCGTTTGAGTTTTTTTTCTTTCTTTAAGTTATTAATATGATATTTTATTCCATCTTCGGTTAAATTTAAGCGACTAGCTAATTCGCCTCTTGTAATATAAGGATTGTCTTTTATAAACGCCAATATTTTCTGGGTAGTTTTCTGGGTAGTTTTCTGGGTAGTTATGCCTTTGCTTTCCTTTGTCCTGTAAAAAGTAGTCAAGAAGCCAGACTTAAGTACTTTAAACTCAACCCTTACTTTGTTTTCTTTGCATTCCCCATATATCCTCTTTAAACCGGAACCCCATTTTTCAATATCTTTGCTTAAATAAAGTACAGTAGCAATAAGAGGATTCCTTAAAACAGATCTTTCTTCCCCTTTAATAAAGTCTTGGGGTGAAAGTCCTTCAGGAAACTTGCCAGGATTAAATATCTCAACTCTATCTTTGAATATAGCTATTTGATTTCCTTCTCCTCTCCAGTAATCTCTATGACAAAGTGAATTAACTAATGCTTCTCTTAATGCATCTACAGGAATCTCAGGAATTTCTACACGTTTAAAATCTTTAAACTCAACTCTCCAGTTTATATGTTCTTTTATATATAATTCTGACTGTTCAAGTAGATCAAAGAGGTTACCTTTTAGCATTTTTATGTCAAGAAACTTTATCCTGTCTGTACCTGCAAAAATTGCAAGCTGTACTTCCAAAGAATTTTTGTTACAAAATAAAACCTCTCCTGCTCTTAAGAGTTTTCTATCTTTTATTAGATCTAATTTTGACAGTGTTGTTTTTACATCTTTAAATTTGTAATCTATTCTTTTTGCTAAGTTAGCTCTTTTTATGTACTCTCTAAGCACTTTGACATTTACTTGATTTATTGATTTATCTGAATATTTATTATCCCAGCGAAGCTCATCTTTATTCTTTTTTAAGAATATGTTTTCCAATTCTTTTGAGCTTAATTGTCTGTTCTCATCACCTATTCTTAAATAAGCTCTGCCAAAAGCAAAATATGGGACATCATTCCCTTCAAACTCAACTTGTAGGCAGTCTTTTTTATTGACTTTTGTTTTTGCAATTTTTGGATAAACCTTTGGTTCAATATTTTCTAGTACTCGCTGTGAAACTTCTCTTATTGTATTTTTTGATATATCTTGACCTACTGCTTCACCATTGTCTTTCACTCCAAAATAAACTTTACCTTTTTGATGTTTATTAAGAATAGAAGCCATAGAAATAATAGCTTCTTTTAATTCTGAAGTTGACTTTTTTAGTTCTAATATTTCAGTCTCTTTTAGTTTTTTCATTACTGCCTACTTTTTAAAATCTTTTGTAATGTTGAAACCGTTGTTAATCTTATCAAGGTGAAAAGATCTAACCATTTATAACCCTTTTTAATTACTAGCATATACAACATAAATAAAATTAGTTATGATTAAAGGTTGAAAGGCTTACGAAGAAAACGAAGAAAATAGTGATTAGTAATTACAAAAGTTCAATCCTATTTTGCGGAAGTAATTCAGTGGTAGAATGTCTCCTTGCCAAGGAGAATGTCGCGGGTTCGAGCCCCGTCTTCCGCTAGGTTTAAGAAAGGGTAACTACTCAGCATGTTAATTTATCCTAGGTTATCCTTCACGGAATTATGCTATCTAATAAAGCAAGGCTTGATCCAATTCATTTGGGCAAGCTGAGCGGTCTATGGAAGGGTGGCTCGAGGAGCTATGTCACCGCAGAGCCACCTGAGTAGTTACAAGAAAGGTATGAATGAAAGAGACAATATGTACATTAGTAGGACCTACCTGTACTTATAAATCAAAAATTGCAATTGAGCTTACAAAAAAATATCCGTTTGAAATTATTTCTGCTGATTCCAGACTTATATACAAAGGTATGGATATTGGGACCTCAAAACCAACACTTGAAGAAAGAAAAGAAATTCCTCATCACATGATAGATATTACTGAGCCAGATTTTGATTATTCAGTAGGACTATATAAAAAAGAAACAGAAAAATTAATTCAGGATATTTTTTCATGTGGAAAAATCCCTCTTTTTGTTGGTGGGACAGGACTTTATTTAAATTCTGTGCTCTTAGGTCTTTCAATTCCAGAAGTAAAGCCAGATTTAAATTTTAGAAGACAGTTAAAAGAATATACACAAGAAGAGCTTTACAAGAGGCTTACAGAACTCGATCCAAAGGCTACTGAAATAATTCACAAAAATGATAACTTTAGAACAATAAGAGCACTTGAAGTTATATATAAAACCAACAAACTTTTCTCAAAATTAAAGTCAGTCAGAGAAATACCCTTTAATGTAATTTGGATTGGTTTAAGATATGAAAGCAAAGAAGACCATATTGAAAAAATTAAAGATCGTACTGAATTATTTTGCAATAATGGTTTTATAGATGAAGTAAAAAGTCTCTTAGATAAGTATGGAGAGCTAAATCTTTTTAAAAGAACTATAGGTTACTCTGAAGCAATTGATTTTTTAAAAAACAGAATAAACAAAGAAACAATGATTGAAAAAATTATTCTCCATACAAGACAGTTTGCAAAAAGACAAATGACTTGGTTTAAAGCAAATAAAAAAATTAATTGGGTGACCTTGCAAAAACATCCAGCATTTCTATGTCTTGTTGAACATTTCTTAAGAAATATCCCGCACTAGCAATCATTGCAGCATTGTCAGTACAATATCTTAAATCTGGCATATAGAGGGAGAATGAGAGCTGAGAGCTAAGAGCTGAGAGCTTTTTTCTTAGAGTTTTATTTGCTGAAACTCCACCTGCAATTACAATTTTATTTATACCAAGATTATTTGCACAAAGTACTATCTTTTTTACAAGTGTATTAGTTACATTTTCTTGAAAGCTTGCTGCAAGATCTGCTTTGTTAAAATCAGAAGGAAGTTTTTGTACTAATCTTAAAACAGCTGTCTTTAGTCCGCTAAAACTAAAATCATAAGGATTGACTTTTGCTTCAGGAAGTAAATAAGTATTTGGATTACCATCTTTAGCTAATTTTTCTAAATGTGGTCCTCCTGGATATGGTAATCCAAGTAGTCTTCCAACCTTGTCAAAAGCCTCTCCACAAGCATCATCTAATGTTGTACCAAGAATTTCGTAATCAGTATAAGTTTTTACATTAATTATTTGTGTGTGACCACCACTAGCCAGTAAGCACACAAATGGTGGCTCAAGATCTGATTCTAAATAGTTTGAACAAATATGTCCAAATAAATGATTTACTCCAATTAATTTTTTATTATATTTTAGAGCAAGTTCTTTTGCTTTTTTAAATCCAACTAAAAGTGAAATTATTAAACCTGGTCCAAGTGTTACTGCAATTGCATTAATGTTACTCATTTGAAATCTTGCATCTGATAAGGTTTTATCAATCAACCCATCAATAACTTCTTGGTGAGCAAACTTTGCTACACTTGGTTTTACGCCACCAAATTCTTTATGAAGTTCTATTTGAGAAATAACATTGTTTACAATAACTCTCTTGCCATCTTGAACAATAGCTACTGCAGTTTCATCACAACTTGTCTCAATCCCTAAAATGTACATAGAAATAACATTGTATAATTTTTTTATGCAATTTGAGATTATAACCTTATTCCCAGACATTATAAAAACTTATTGTGGATTAGGTATTGTTGGACGTGCTTGTAAAGAAAGAAAAATAAGGGTAAACACTGTTGACTTAAGAAAATTTGGTATTGGCAGACACAAGAAAACAGATGATTTACCTTATGGTGGTGGGGTTGGCTTAATTTTTATGGTAGAGCCCGTTTTTAAAGCACTAGAAAGTATTTCAAGAAAAAAGAAATCAAAAGTTTTAATTACATCTGCAAGTGGTAAAAAATGGGATCAAGATTTTGCAGGCAAACTAAAAAATGAAGAACAAATAATTATAATATGTGGTCGTTATGAAGGATATGATGAAAGAATATTAAACTTTGTTGATTATGAGATTTCAATGGGAGATTATATTTTAACTGGAGGAGAACTTCCATCACTAGCAATAATTGATTCAGTCTCAAGGCTTCTTCCAGGAGTATTAAAAAAAGAAGAAACATTTGAAGAAGAATCTTTTAAAAATAAACTTCTTGAATATCCACAATATACAAGGCCTCAAGAGTTTAAAGATTATAAAGTGCCAGATATTTTATTAAGTGGTCATCATGCCAAAATAAAAAAGTGGAGAGAGGAACAAAGCAAACTAAAAACAAAAAAAAATAGACCAGACTTACTATGCAAACATTTTTCCAATCAATAACTTTAGGAATTATACAAGGACTAACTGAATTCCTTCCAATAAGCAGTACAGCTCATTTGCGAATTATACCAGCACTTTTCCATTGGAAAGATCCAGGCACTGCGTTTTCTGCTGTAATTCAGTTAGGATCTATGTTTAGTATTTTAATTTATTTTTGGAAAGACTTAAAAAATGTTTTTACTTCCAAATTAGCATTCTGGATTATTATTGCCACACTACCAATTTGTTTTTTTGGAATCTTGTTTAAAGAACAAATTGAATTAGGTTATGTTAGAGACTTCAAAATAGTATCTTTTTCATTGATTTTTTTTGGAGTTGTTTTATTTTTAAGTGACTTTTTAGCAAAACAAGAAAAAAAAATTGAAAAATTAAATTTCCTTGATGTTTTTATTATTGGTTTAGCTCAATCTTTAGCATTAATCCCAGGAGTATCTAGATCAGCAATTACAATTAGCTCAGGTTTATTTTTAGGACTTAAAAGATACGATGCTGCAAGATTTTCTTTCTTGTTAAGCATCCCTTCAATTCTTTTAAGTGGTGTTTTTGAAATGAATACTTTTATTTCTAGCATAAGAGATAATTCTTATAATTGTAGCTATGTAAATGTAATTATTGGAGCAGTTAGTGCATTTATAGCAGGTTATATTGCAATTGATTTTTTATTAAAATATTTACAAAGACATAAGACATATATTTTTGTAATTTACAGAGTATTGTTAGGAATAATTATTATGTATCTTAATTACAGAAGGTTCATTCATTAAACGGAGGGGCGAGGTAACCTTGCTCTTACATGTTGTATTATATTCATTGAAGGAGAGGCAAAAAAATGCAAGCAACAGATGTTTTAAAAAATACTGAAGAACAAATGAAAAAAACAGTTAACAGTACCCAAAAAGAATTACAAGGCATCCGTACAGGAAGAGCTAATCCAGCTCTTTTGGATAAAGTAATTGTTGATTATTATGGAGCTCCTACTTCCTTAAAACAATTAGCAAATATTTCTACCCCAGATGGAAAGTGTTTAGTTATTCATCCTTATGATAAAAACTCATTAAAAGATATTGAAGTTGCAATTAATAAATCTGATCTTGGAATGACTCCAAACAATGATGGAAACGTAATAAGAATTGTAGTTCCAGCTTTAACAGAAGAAAGAAGAAAAGAATTAGTTAAACTAATAAAGAAACTTGCAGAAGATGGAAAAATTGGAATAAGAAATTTAAGGAGAGACGCGCTAGAATTAATTAAAAAATTAGAAAAAGAAAAACAAGTTTCAGAAGATGAATCAAAAAAACAACAAGAACAAATTCAAAAACTAACTGATAAACATTCAAAAGAAATTGATGAATTAAGCATAAATAAAGAAAAAGAAGTTATGACTGTCTAGAATAAAAAGGTCTTTTAACAATAGTTGCAGAAACAAGTTTTTCTCTAATACTTACAAAAAGTTCATTGCCAATTTCACTAAACTTTGGTGATACATATGCAGTTGCAATTGGGTAACCAACTGTAATGCCTTGTGAGCCGCTACAAACAATTCCAATCTCTTCATCATTTTTTGTAAAAACTTTATGTTCTTGTCTAGCTATTAGTCTGTCATTAATTTTTAAGCAGACCAATTTTTTTTTAAGCCCTTCTTTTTTTTGTTTTAATAATGTTTCCTTACCAATAAAATCGTTTTCTTTCTCTAGTTTTATACTCCAGCCTAAACCAGCTTCTAATGGAGATGTTTCTTCATCTAACTCATGACCATAAAGAGGATAAGCAGCTTCTAAACGTAAAGTATCTCTTGCACCTAAACCACATGGTACTACTCCAGCTTTAATTAATTCTTGCCAAATTAAAACTGCTTGATTTTGACTATCAAGAAATATTTCAAATCCATCTTCACCAGTATAACCAGTTCTACTAATCCAGTTAGATTGGTATTTTTGAATATGGAAATATTTTTGTGTCTCTAAATCTATTTTTAAGATATTAGTTAATATACTTTGTGATTTAGGTCCTTGAACTGCAAGAAGGGAAATATTATTAGAGATATTTTTTAACTCTACATTAAAGTTAGCTTTATTTTTATTAAACCAATTCCAGTCTTTATCTATATTTGAAGCATTAACAACTACTAAATAATCTGCATCAATATGATAAATAATTAAGTCATCAATTGTTCCACCGCTTTGATTACAAATTTGAGTATAAATCCCTCTGCCAGGTTCTTCTATCTTTTTTAAATCATTTGGAACTAAATAATTTAAATATTCACTTGCATCTTTTCCTGAAACTAAAAACTCACCCATATGAGAAACATCAAAAACACCAACATTTTTTCTTACTGCATTATGTTCAGCAATTATTCCTTGATATTGGAGAGGCATTTCAAAACCTGCAAAATCCACAAGTTTTGCCCTTGCTTTCTTATGCTCTTCAATTAATTGAGTTTTTCTTAGGGTTAGCACTTAGGGGCTATTCCTTTGTTGAAGACTAAATACATTATTTAATTTATAAAATCTAATTAATACTCTCCGAAAATTATAACGTATATGACAATTGTAAAATATGAAATCACTAAAAAGCTCTTAGAAGAACGTAAAGATTGTACACATTACGATGAAAAATATTTTGATATTCCAATAAAAAAGAAAAATTATCCAAGTTGTTATAACTATAACTTACTTATAATGCTTGCAAAAAAACTTATTAAACAAGACAGTTATTATAAAGTCTATCAATCTTAAATGCTTCTATATTACATTCAGAATTGTTGCTTAAAATTAAATCACTTAAAATCTTTCCACAATAAGGGCCCATAAGTATTCCATGTCTATAATGTCCTAGAGATAAATACAAGTTTTTTAAGTTAAAACAACTCCCTAAAATTGGTAATTCATCAATTGTTTTTGGCCTAAGCCCTGCCCACATATTAGTAATAAAATAATCCTTGCAAGAAGGAAACATGTTTTTAAATAAGCTTGTTAATGAATTAATTCCTAAAGGTGTATTTTTAAATATATGGCAATCTTTCTCTAAGTTAACTTCATCACTAGTACTACCAATAAGAATAGTATCTTTTTCAAATTTATTTGTAGCTGGTCTTGGCAACATATAACCTTTTTCTGAAAATATAATTTTTTCAAATGGTAATTTTTGGTTTGTTTCAATTTGTAATATTTCTCCTTTAATTGCTTTAATAATATTTTCATTTATTTTATCTATGTTAAAAATCTTTTTTAAAAACTTATTTGCCCAAGCACCATTACAAATTACATAAGAATCTGCTGAAATAATATCTTTGTTAGATAAAGTAATAAAATTAACTCTTGACTCTGAGAAATCTATATCTTCAACAAAATTGTTTAAAAAATCAACCCTTCTTCTTTTACAAAAACTATTAATTGCTTTTAAAAACTTTTGGTTATTTAAGTAACTTTCAAAAGGATTGTAATATGCACCTATAGCATCTCTTGAAATTAAAGGTTCTTGTTTTATTAATTCTTGCTTATTTAAAAATATAGTTTTTGTAATATCTTTTACTTTTTTTAATTTGCTTTCTATATCTCCAAATTCTAAGTTTGAAAAAACAACATAAAATGATCCTGATTGTTTAAATCCTAAATCTATATTAGGCATATCATCTTTTATAATTTTGTAAAAAGTCTGAAAGTATTCAAATGAACTAAAAGAAAAATCTTTTAATATTTTATTTTCAAGTTCACGTGGCTGAAATGGTGTAAGCAATCCTGCTGCAGCTTGTGATGCACTCATACCTAGGTCTTTAGAGTCAATTACTGCAATTTTTAAATTCTTTCCATTTATGGCCAAACAAGCAGCAATTGAAGCACCAATTATTCCACCACCAATTATTGCTATATCATACTTTTGAACCATACGAATAGTGTATAATATCTTACTTATAGGTAATGTATAATGTTATGTCCATTTTGTAATTCAGAAAACAGTCGTGTTCTTGAATCAAGAACAACAGAAGAAAGTACTAGTATTAGAAGGCGAAGAGAATGTGAAAATCAAAACTGTGCAAAACGTTTTACTACCTATGAACGTATTGAAGTCATGCCAGTATTAGTAGTTAAAAGATCTGGTGAAAGAGAACCTTATTCAAGAGAGAAACTTAGATCAGGAATTGTACGTGCTTGTGAAAAAACACTTATAACTGCAGAGCAAATTGATAATGTAATTGAAAATATAGAAAGTGAATTATCCAAACAAGGGAAAAGAGAAGTTAATAGTGCTATCTTAGGAAAACTAGTCTTAAATGAATTAAGAGACTTAGACCAAGTGGCATATGTAAGATTTGCATCAGTTTACAGGCAGTTTAGAAGTGTTGAAGATTTTATAAAAGAATTACAAGATCTTCAGTCAGATAATTCAAGTTTTAAATTAAATAATGGAGATTTTGTTTTAGCACAAGAGGCAGAGATTAAGGCATAATAATTCTCGATTTTCAATTGACTTGCGGAATGTAAGATATATTCTTGAATGCGATTTAATCTTATTGCCAAGTTATTAAAATTAATCAAGTATTTCAATAAATTCCTTTCTGGTTAATCCTATTTGTTTGATTATAGAATTTATTGTTCCATGTGCAAGATCTTTATTATGATATGGAATTGTTACTCTGAAACCTGGTTTGTTAGAATGTTTTAATTGAATATGACTTCCTTTTTGCCTAATGATTTTCCATCCAGCCTTTTCTAATATAGATAAAAGTTCTTTCGGCTTTAAGGAGCGTAGATTTGTCATTTATTAATCTTTATTTCTAATTCAACGGTATCTTCAAAATCATTAGGAATAATTTCATTTTCTTCTAACATGTCTTCAATGTGCAAAGCAATTGCTTCTTCTGCCATCTTTAAAGCATCTTGTTTATTTTTTCCTTGGGTGACTATTCCTGGCAATGAAGGGACAGTTACTGTGTATTGTCCTTCAAATCCTGGCTCTTGAATTGGCATTAAAACAACTTTAAATTTATATTTCATCATAGTACTTTTATTATACTCTAGTAATCTTTAGTCAAAGTAGGGTCTATCTCACTATCTCATTCTTTTTAATATTATTTTAAGCATAAAACAAGCAATGAGTAATTTGAAACTTGAAACCTCGAAACCTTGAAACCTTAATTTTAATCAAACCTCAACTTCTTCTTCAGCTTTTTCTAAATTTTCAGCTGATTCTACTTGTGCATGCATAAGTAAAATTATAGTTTCTCTTTTTATATCAAGTAATAGTTGTTCAAACATATCAAATGCTTCTCTTTTGTATTCCATTAATGGATCTTTTTGCCCATAACCTCTAAGATGAATTCCTTCTCTAAGTGCATCCATATTGTGTAAGTGTTCTACCCATTTGTTGTCTATTACATGAAGCATTATTTGTCTTTCAATTTCTTTAATGTTTTCTTTTCCAAATTGTTCAACCTTTTGTAGATATGAATTTTCTGCTGCTTCAAGTAAGTTTTCTTTTATTTCTTCAAATCCTTTATTTTGTAAATCTTCAAGTCTTAGAATTGAAGTTAATATTGGGATGTCTCCAGCAAGCGTTTTATGTAAATTAGGCAATGCTTCATCTAACCATGATTCCTGTGGCGTTTCAGGATTAATGTGAGTATATAATGTTGACTCCACATGATTTTTTATAATTTCTACAATTGATGTACTAATATCACTTCCTTCTAATATTTTTCTTCTTTCTCTGTAAATTACTTCACGCTGAATATTCATTACATCGTCGTATTGTAAAACATGTTTTCTAATGTCAAAGTTATGTGCTTCTACTCTTTTCTGAGCATTTTCAATTGCACCTGTTACCATTTTTGCTTCAATTGGCATGTCTTCTTCTGCTTTTAAAAATGACATAATGTTTGATATCTTGTCCCCACCAAAAATTCTCATTAAATTATCTTCAAGAGATAAAAAGAATTTTGTTGATCCAGGATCTCCTTGTCTTGCAGCACGTCCTCTAAGCTGATTATCTATTCTTCTTGATTCATGCCTTTCAGTACCAACTATATGTAATCCTCCAAGTTCAACAACTTTTTTATGTTCTTCATCACATTCTTGTTTAAATTTTTCATAAAACTCATTCCATTTCTCTTGACTTTCTTGTGATAGTTTTAGCTTAGAGATAGCTTCTTTTGTTAAGTATTCTGGATTACCGCCTAAAATAATATCTGTACCACGACCAGCCATATTTGTAGCAATTGTAATTGCTCCAAACCTTCCAGCTTGAGCTACTATATACGCTTCCTTTTCATGGTTTTTTGCATTTAATATATTGTGTGGAATCTTAGTTCTAATAGCTTCAACTACTTCAACTAGTGATTCAAGCTTGTCTAACAGATATTCAAATTCATTATCTTGGTAGTTAGATTTTAATTCTTTTAATATAGGACTAAGTTCACTACATTTTAAATTTCCTGGTCTGTCTAAAAGTTTTAAAAGCTTGCCTGTGTTTTCATTTTCAATTTTTTTTTCTTTTAATGTTTTTATTACTCGGTTAGCTTTTTCTTGCATTAGTTTTGTCATCATTTGTGGCTTTGATAATAGCTCAGAAATCAATTCAGATTTTTCAATACTTACAGTTCCTACAAGTATTGGTCTTCCAGTTAAATGAGTTTTTACAATCTCTTCTATAACCGAGTAAAATTTATATTTCTCTGTCCTGTAAACCTGATCATCATAATCTTCGCGGATATTTTTTTTGTTTGTAGGTATACAAACAACATCCAGGTTATATATTTTTCTAAACTCATCTTTTTCTGTATATGCAGTTCCTGTCATGCCTGCTAATTTTGGATATAGTCTAAAATAATTTTGAAAAGTTATAGTAGCAAGTGTAAGAGTTTCTTCTTGAATTGGTACATTTTCTTTAGCTTCAATAGCTTGGTGTAAGCCATCGCTCCACCTTCTACCCATCATTAATCTCCCAGTAAATTCATCTACAATAACTACCTCAAGTTTATTGTTTGATTCAGGATTTGGTTTGATTACATAATCTGTATCCTTTTTAAATAACTCTTTTGCTTTTAATGCTTGAAGTAAATGATGTGCTAGATTTCCTCTTATGTCCCATAAATCATCTATGTTTAAAAGTTCTTCAGCAGTTTTAATTCCACAATCAGTCAAAACAACATTTCTTGCTTTTTCATCTACCCAATAATCACAATTTTGATCGTCTTTATCTTTACCTTTTTTTAATCTACAAGAGAGCTTAGACATTACAATATAAATTTCTCTTTGTCCTTCTGCAGGCATACCTGAAATAATTAAAGGTGTCCTAGCTTCATCTATAAGAATGCTATCAACCTCATCAACAAGGGCATAAAAATACTCTCTTTGAGTACAACCTTTTAAGCTTGTTTCCATGTTATCTCTTAAATAATCAAAACCATACTCGTTATTTGTTCCATAAGTAATATCTGCTCTATAAGCATGATATTTTTCTGCTTTTTTTTGATGTGGAATTACTAAGCCTACATCCATTCCAAGAAATCTATAGATTTTACCCATCCACTCAGCATCACGTTTTGCAAGGTAATCATTTACTGTTACAATATGAACCCCTCTTCCTGTTAGAGCATTTAAGTAAACAGGTAATGTAGCAACTAGTGTTTTTCCTTCTCCTGTTTTCATCTCTGCAATTTTTCCTTGATGTAAAACTATTCCACCAATTAACTGAACATCAAAATGTCTCATACTTAAAGTTCTTTTTGAAACTTCACGAACTGTTGCAAATGCTTCAGGTAAAATTTGATCTAGAATTTCATACGTAGCTTTATCTTTAGTATTTCTTATAATTCCTGGGATTTTGGGAGCATCTTCAGGTAGTAGAGGCTTATCTTCAATAGTTTTGATTTTATTTTCTATTAAGGTTTTAAAGTAAAAGGTTTTTGCTTTTAGCTCATTATCTGTAAGCTTAAGAAATTCTTCTTCTAAGCTATTTATTCTTTCAACAATAGGTTGAATAGCTTTTAACTTAGCTTCATTATTTTCACCAAAGAGTTTTTCTAATAAGTTGAGCATGTTATTCTAATTACGATATCATATGACAATATTAATTAAAACAAAAAAAGAAATAAAAGATAAATTGTTAGAATTGCCGAAGCCAATAGGTTTAGTGCCTACAATGGGAGCATTACATGCTGGACATATTTCTCTAATACAAGCTGCACAAACTGAATGCAAAACAGTTATTGTATATATTTTTGTTAATCCTCTTCAGTTTGGTCCAGATGAAGATTATGAAAAATATCCAAGAGATTTAGAAAGTGATTTAAAAATTTGTGAACAAAATAAAGTTGATATTGCCTTTGCTCCTAGTGTAAATGAAATTTATCCTGAGATGGATTTTAATGAAGAAACTATTTCACCTCCTGTTGAGTTAACAAATATCTTATGTGGTAAGACAAGAGTAAATCATTTTAATGGTGTAGCTACTGTTATAAACAAATTTTTTAATATAATCCAACCTGATTATGCGTATTTTGGTAAAAAAGACTTTCAGCAACTTTGTGTTATTAAATGGCTTGTACATAACTATAAACATAAGACAAATATTAAAGCATGTCCAACAATAAGAGAAAAAAGCGGGCTTGCATGTAGTTCAAGAAATAAATATTTAAAAAAAGATGAATTAGAAATTGCTTCAAATTTATATAAATCACTTAAAATGGCAAAGGCAAATCTCATAAGTGGGATGTTTAGTGTTCAAGAATGTGTTTTAGAAAGTCTAGTTTTTCTTTCACAATTTCTTAAAATAAAAGTTGAGTATTTTGAGGCAAGACAAAAAGATACCTTGGTAAAAATTAAAGATAATTATGAGTTAAGAGATTTTCATTTTTTTGTTGCTGCAAAAGTTGGAAATGTAAGATTGATTGATAACATTGAAATCCAGAATGTATAGAATTGCAATAGATGGTCCTAGTGGTTCAGGTAAAAGTACAGTTGCAAAATTAATTGCAGAAAAGTTAGGCTTTCTTTATATTGACAGTGGAGCAATGTATAGAGCTGTAACTCTTTACTTGATAGAAAAAAAATTATTGAATGAATCTAAAGATAGACTTAGTAAGCACATTAAAAAAATTAAAATCAACTTTGTGGATAAAAACGGGAAACAATTAATCTTTTTAAATGGTAGAGATGTTTCAAAACAGATTAGAACAAGTAAAGTTAGTAATTATGTTAGTGAGGTATCCAGCAAGAAAGTTGTTAGGACTGAGATGGTTAAAAGACAAAGAGCTTTTGCAAAGCAAAACCCAATTGTTATGGATGGAAGAGATATAGGTAGTAATGTCTTTAAGAATGCAAACTTAAAAATATATCTGACAGCATCACCTTACATTAGAGCTAAACGAAGACAAAAAGATCTGCAAGAGTTATCAGAGTATAAAGATATGAAAACACTTCTTAAAGAAATTCAATCTAGAGATAATTTTGACAGTTCCAGGTCTATTTCCCCTCTTTTAAAAGCACAAGATGCAGTCGTTATTGATAGTAGCAATCTAATAATTAATGAAGTCTTGCAAAATATTTATTTTTTCTTACCTGAGGTAAAATATACTAATTGATCTAAGTTTATTTTATGCCAGAATCAAGTTATGAATTATTTTTGCTTCCACTTCTTGATGTAGTTTTATTTCCAGGGATGAATTTACCTTTGCATATTCTTGAAGATAGTTATAAGGAAATGATTTCAAAATGTTTAGCCTCCACTAGTCAGCTTGGTATAGTTCTTTTAGATGGAAATATTTGTGAGGAAGTTGGTACAGTAGCAAAAATAGTAGATGTGGAAAATCTAGAAGAAGGTTCTATGACTATTTTGACAGAAGGAAAAAACAGATTTAAAATAATTAATTTTATTAAGCAAGAGCCATTTTATCAGGCTATTGTTGAACCATATGATGATATTGAATTACAAATAACTGAGCAGGTAAAAAAGACATTAAATGAAGTTATGAAATTATCTACAAAAGCTTTTGAAATATATGACTCTGTATATGATCAAGAACTTTCAAAAAAAATAAAATTACCTGAAGATCCTACTGAATTATTATTTTTAATTGCAGCTAATTTAACTTGTACTAGTGAGGAAAAACAAGCAGTATTAGAAACCCAATCTTTAAAAGTTAGATTAGGAAGAATTAAAAGATTATTAAAAGGTGAGATAGAAAGATTAGAAGTTCTTTTAGAAAATAAAAAAACAAAAGATAAAGTTATAAAGAATGGAAAATTAAAAATCTAATTTTTTCTTTTTCTTTCTAGAAATTACAAGTCCAATATATCCTCCAATAGTTGAGAAAAACATTGTAATTATAATAACTATTACAGAAGTAGTTAAAAAGATTGAAGGTAATAATTCAGTAAAATTAGGTACTGCTCTATCTTTTGGCCAGCTCCTTTCCAGAGTTCTTATTAATAAAAGTTTGTTATCTGCTCCTTTAAATGAGATAACAGTTAGTAAGTCTATAAAAGCACCTCCTAATACTCCAGAAAGCAGGCCAATAAATAACCCTTCAAATGTAGAAACGATATCTTTGGTAGCTTTATTTGCAAGTCTTACTGCTACATATCCACCTACAATAGCCCAAAGAATAATTCCAAATGCAAAAATAACTGAAAGCAATGTTATTAGCAAAGCTCCTAATATTACTGGTTTTAAATATGGATCTTTCATGAATGATTAGAGCTTATGACTTATAACTTTTTTGACTTCTTGTATTGAAACATTTATAAGTGGTCTTTTATTAATAAGCTCTAACACCGTTTTATTTATAACATCTCTTATTTGTGATTTTAAATTTGGAAGCTCTTTTTCATTTCTTTCTAAAGCTTGTTTTATAGTGTCTTTTATAAGTTCAATTGTTCCAAGTGTAAAAGCTCTCCAATCTTTTCCTTTTGCAAAAGAACATCCCTTTGCAATAATTTCAGGACCAGCTATAATACTTCTTTCTTCATTTAGTGTTAAAGCAATAGTTATTGTGCCTTCTTCTGAGAGAGTTTGTCTTTCTTTCATTGTGCTTTCATCGATATCTAATCCTTTTGCTTGATTATAATAAATAGATTGTGCTTGGATTTTACCTCTTGCTCTTGCAACTTGTTCTCTTAGCTCTAATATGTCACCATTTTTTAAAATATGGATATCATTTGGGCTTACTTCCATTGATTCTGCTATATTGCCATAGGTCACTAATTGTCTTTCTTCTCCATGCGATGGTACAAAAGATCTAGGTTTAGCTATTGTTAGCATAAACTTAGCTTCTTCTTGAGCTGCATGGCTTGATACATGTACATCTTGGACTTTGCTACTTATTACTTGGACCTTTTGTACATAAAGCTGATCAATAGTGTGTGCAAGAATTCTTGCAGTTCCAGGAGGTGCTGTTGCACTTATTACTACAATGTCTTTAGGTTTAAGTTTTATATGTTCATGTTTTTCTTTTGCAATTTCTATTAATGAAGATAAAAAGTCTCCATATTTTCCTGACATAATAATTATTAATTCTTTGTCTTTTACATTTGCAATGTCTTTGTATTGAATAAATAAATTTTTATCTACTTTAATAAAGCTAGTTTTAATTGCTGCTTGTATTTTGTTTATTAAATGTTCTCCACTTAGTAATACTTTTTTATTATGTTTTAGTGCTAATTTAAAAATTATTTCATACTTAAACAAACTATTTGCATATCCTACAATTATTATTCTAGAATTTGAGTTTTTGATTATTTCATCAAAGCGTTTTATGATATTAATTTCTGACTGAGAGTAACCAGAGCTTTCGATGTTTGTAGAGTCACTTATTAATAAGTCAACTCCATCTTCGCCAGCTTGAGCATAAGAAAAGTAATCAAGTAATTCTTTGTCGGATGGAGTTTGATCTATTTTATATGAACCAGTATATAAAATATTTCCTTGTGGTGTTTGAATAAGTAATCCATATGTATCAGGTAAGCAAAAAGTGTTTCTAATTGGTTTTATGGTAAAAGAGTCTCCAATTTGCAATTCCTTCCTTGGCTTAATAATTTCAGTTTCCGGTAAAGTTACATTTTTAAGTAATTGATTTTTAATCACTTCAATCCCAAGTTCTGAACCCCATATTTTGGGGATTTTTACTTTTTCTAACAAGTAAAAAACACCACCACAAGAATCATCATGTCCTGAAGTAATGATTAGTCCTTTTATTTTTTTTTGATTTTCAATAAGATAATTAGTACTTGGCAAAATTAAATCTACGCCACTTAAGCTGTTTCCTGGTAACATCATTCCAAAATTTACAATAATAATTTCATCCTTGTATTCAAAGACCCAAGAGTTTTTCCCGATTTCTCCATGACCACCAAGTGGAATTGCTTTAAGTGTTTCTTTGGAATTTGTCATTTATTAGAAGTCTTAACTATAGCTTGTTTAAATAAAATTTCTTGAATCTTTTTTGTGCCAGCTACAATTCTAGGACCAGGACGGTTTAAAAGACTATCATCAATTACAAATATCTCTTTATTTTTTATTGCACTTAATAAATCCCAACCTGATCTGTTTAAAACTTGAATGATGTCTACTTTTTCACCAAAGCCGCACCAAGAAATAATTATTTTTTCAGGATTATAACTAAAGAGCTTATCAATGCTTATTGGTATACTTCTTTTTCCTGCTTCAAGAAGACCATAATTCCCACCAGCAATGTTAACTATTTCTGGTAACCAGTTTCCTGAAATTGTTGGTGGATCATGCCACTCTTCTACATAAATCCTTTGTTTGTAGACAAGTTTTTTAGAATCTTTTTCTATTTCGCTTAATTCACTCTTCATTTTATTTATAAGTTTTTCAGCTTCATTTTTAGCACTAGTAATTTTGCCAATCTCGAGGATGTCTGAATATATTTGATTAAGTGTAAGTGGATCTGTATGATAAACATTAAAACCAGCATCTTTTAATTTAACTGCAATTTTTTCTTGAACAATATTGTTAGTTATTATTAAATCAGGTTTTAATTTTTCAATAGCATCATAATTAAGCTTCATCCAGGAACCAATTGTAGGTTTTTCTTTTAATAAATCTTTTGGAAAATCACAGTATGTGGTTTTACCAACAATTAAATCTTGTTTTCCTAAGAGACATATAATTTCACTGTGTGCTGGTGAACATGAAACAATTTTTGGATCTTTCATATAGATAAAAATTAATGATATCGAAAAAAATAGAAAATGTATAATTCTTTAAATGGTTGTAAACAGTATATACGTAGAGAATGATTTAAAACCATCCTCTACAATAGAAATATAATGAATATTACAGAAATCTCATCAGTATATGGCCCTGTTAATTCCTGGAGATTAGGAAAATCTCTTGGCATCGATTTAATAATGGATCCTTCCACATGTTCTTTTAACTGTATTTATTGTCAGCTTGGATCTATACAAAAAATTACTTTAGAAAGAAAGCTTTTTGTTGATACTAAAAAAGTTTTGCAAGATTTTAAGTCAAGTGACTGGAAAAATGCTTCTGTAATTACTTTTAGTGGAAGCGGAGAACCTACTTTAGCTTTTAATTTAGGTGAAGTAATTAGTGGAATAAAAAAAATTACAAATAAAAAAATAATAGTTCTTACAAATGGAACTTTATTAAATGATGATAAGGTACGCAAAGACCTCTTAAAAGCAAATGTAATATCTGTAAAACTTGATGCGCAAGATGAAAAAAATCTTCAAATAATAAATCGTCCTGCAAGTGGAATAAATTTAAATTTAATTTTAGCTGGTATTAAAAAATTAAAAAAAGATATAAACCACGACGTGCCCATATTGCAGATTCAAACTATGTTTGTGTCGCAGAACAAAAATCAATTAGAAGGACTTGCAAAATTGTTAAATGAAATCAAGCCAGATGAAGTAGCATTAAATACTCCAACACGTCCATATCCAAGTGGTTGGGATATTATTACAAGAGGAGCTCATGGTGAAGATGCTTTGAAGATAAAATATCCAATTAAACCTCTTAAGCAATTAACAAAAGAAGAAGCAATTAATATTGAAAACAAATTAAAAGAATTAACAAACTTAAAAATTCTTTCCGTTTATGGAGCATGAACACTAGTCAATTAACAAATGGTGGCAGGTAAAAATTAAGATAGAAAAATATAAAATGATTTAAATTATCAGTGCCTGATCTTTTATAAAAGTGTTGTAATTGATATCCTAAATCAGCACTTATGTTTTCATTAAATTTATGATTTATTCCTGCATAAATACGATTTTGATCAAGACCTGCTTGTGGACCATCAAAATGAGAATTCAAATTAACAAATATTTCATCAAATAAAACAAAAAACCATTTTTTTGCCTTATCAATTGGATAACTTCCTTTAAGTCTGTATCTTGCACGAAGTGAAATACCTTCAATGTCTTGTAAAAAACGTTCATCAAGACGAAACCTGTGTTCAAAAGAAATTTGATTTGCGTCATGTGAAATTGTTAGCTCTTGATAAGGCCTTTGTTCTCTTTTAAAATTTGGGATATGTAGTGTATTCCAGGCATAGCCCTGAAAAATTGAAAGGTGGTTATTAAATTTGTAACCTAAAAGAGCATGAAGTATAAACTGGTTAAAATCAGTTGTGTTATCAAGCCAGCGAGGACTGATTTGAAATCTGCTTTCAAGTTTACCTTTTATTGGTGCGTTTACATTTATTGCTGTCCATAGACCAAGATCGTTTTTAAAGTTTTCATTAGCTAATGCAGAAAATGCAAAATTTGTAGATTCTAAATAAAAAACTAAAAGAATAATAATATAAGAGTTAGTTTTTTTTTTCATGCTTTACGAATCGTATTTACTTGTACATTTTTATGTTTTTCTGGTAATCTAGATTCCTTAGCAGAAATAAAGTTTCTTCTGAACAAGAGGTATAAAGTTAAAAGTAAAATGACATTTCATAAAAGAAAACCCCCATCAATTTTTGAAGGTGGTGTAAAGGAAGTAGACTTTCAGGATGTTAGAACATTGGCACGGTTTATTACTGAGAGAGGGAGGATTTTGCCAAGAAAAATTACTGGTCTTTCTGCACAACAACAAAAAGTAATAACTAAAGCAATTAAAAGAGCAAGGCAAATGAGCTTGCTACCTTATATAAGTTATGGAGGTAGTTGAAGGATTGGAGAATTGAGAATTAGAAAACTATGTCGAGAAAGTGTGATTTATCAGGGAAAAAAGCTCAAAATGGGATGAGATATTCTTTTTTACGTGCTCACTTTAATCCAACAGCTAAAAGAAAGTTTCAAGTAAATCTACAAACAGTTAGAACCACGGTTAACGGTAAAAGAGTAAAACTAAAAGTTGCAGCTTCATTCTTAAAGACACATCCAGAAATTAGAGCAGGGATTGTTTTACCATTAAAAAAAAGGTCTAGAAAGAATTTAAAAAAGATCTTGGCTCTTACTTCTTAATTAGTTTTGGAATTATAAGCCATTCTAATTCACCCGAAAGTTCAATTCCATTATTTACGCAAGTTTAAAACTTAACAATTAATTTTTTTCGTAGAATGCAGAATTGGGATCAAATAAAGCATTTTAGGTCTGAAAAATAGATTTTTCTGTAGGCCATTTGAAATAACCATATTGAGGAATTACTGGAAAATAA
>JACPSL010000005.1 GCA_016193285.1 Candidatus Melainabacteria bacterium | reverse complement strand
GCTCTTCTATCTTATGAAAGATCTGTAAAAGGTCTTTTTTGTTGATTAAAATCATATGCCTGTCTAGCTCTCTTTCAAAGCTTTTGACAGGCTTTTTTATTAAAAAGTGGCCCTTTGTGAATTATTCACATCTCGTTAGAATATGAGCTGACTATATATACTACACATCTAGTGTTTGATTAATTTCTCATATTTACATGTTGTGTATTAATGTATTCTAAAATTTCTGGCCTTTAAGAGGATAATATGTTAAAAATTATAGTCTTAAGAAAAAGAAACTGATGGATGATGCTGCGTCTAAAAGAAATTGAAATTGATAATTTTAAATCCTTTGGCAAAAAGACAGTGGTCTACTTGCTGCCTGGGTTTACAACTATTTCAGGACCAAATGGTTCTGGAAAGTCAAACATAATTGATAGTATTTTGTTTGCACTTGGACTTTCAACTTCAAGAACAATGAGAGCTGAAAGACTACCAGATCTTATAAATAATATTGCAGGGAAAAAAGAAGCCGAGGTAACAATTAGATTTACTGACGATAAAGAAACAGAAATAGAAGTATCAAGAAGAATAAAAGTAAAAGACAATGGTTACACAAGTACTTACTATATAGATGGGAAAACATGCACCCTGACTGATGTACATGACAAGCTTTTAAAATTCAATGTAAGCCCGCATGGCTATAACGTAGTTATGCAAGGCGATGTTACATCACTTATAACTATGTCTCTTGTTGAGAGAAGAAAAATTATTGATGAACTTGCAGGAGTAGCAGATTTTGATAGGAAGATAGAACTTGCACAAATAGAATTACAAAAAGTTCAAGAAGCTGTTGAAAAAGAAAATATTATAATGCTTGAACTTGATGAACGTTTAAAGCAACTAGAATCTGAAAGAAATGAAGCACTTAAGTATGCAAAACTAAAAACTGCATTAAGAGAACTTGAAAAACATTGTTTAGCAGCAAGAATCAATAAACTTGAAACAGAATATAACAGCTTAAAACAAGAAAACATAGACCTTAGACAAAAAAGAACAGATTCCATAATTAAACTTGGACAGTTAAACGATGAAATTGAAAAAGACAAATATACTATTAGTGAAATTGAAAGTGAAATTCAAAAAATTACAGAACAAAACCAGAAACAACTTAGTAGTGAACTAGAAACTGTAAAAGTTGAGATTAGTAGAACCCAGTCAGCGATGGACTTTTTGAATAAGAAGATAAGTGATCATAAAGACAGCATTGAAAATTTAGAGAGTGAAATAAAAGTCTTAGACAAAAAAGTAAGTGATTTGGAAAAGAAAAAAGAAAGGAACAAAAAAGAACAAGAAAAAATTGAAGATGAGATTTATAAGTTAAATCAAGACTACTTAAAACTTCAAGAAGGCTTAAAATCCAAAGGCCAAAGTGAAAATATTTCTACTAAGAAAATCCTTGAAGTTCAAAAGAAAATTAATAATTATAAGGCAGATAAAGAAGAACTTAGAACTTGTGAAACAAGACTAGAAGAACAAACATTTCATTTAAAAGATGATTTAATCACAACTAAACAACAAGCTGAGAAGTCTTTAGCTGAGTTAAAAGAATTAACACAAAGCAGTGGGTTTAAAAACTCAAAACTAAATCAATACGAGCAAAAGCATATTGCACTCCAAAGACACATATCAAAACTAAAAGCAGAAGAAATAGAGACAAGAGAAGAGTTAAATGAAAGAACTAAAAAGTTAGCAAAGCTTGAAAGAGAATTAGACAAATTAGAGGTTCATAAACAAGTTATAAAAGAAACAAGTGGATTAGGGCAAGCCATTGAGACAGTTTTAAGCTCAGGAATAAAAGGTATACATGGCACTCTGGCTCAGCTTGCATTTGTAGAAGAGAAGTATAGAATTGCCATTGAAGTTGCAACAGGAAATAGATTAAAAGCAATAGTAGTTGACAATGATGAAATTGCAGCACAGTGCATTGAGCTTTTAAGAAGTACAAATGCTGGCAGAGCAACATTTTTACCTTTAAATAAATTAAAGCCAGCACCTACTTTACTTGAAGCAGGCCAAAAAGGAAATATTGGTTTTGCAATTGATTTAATTAAGTTTGAAAATAAATATAGAAATGCTTTTTATTATGCACTTAGTGAAACTCTAATAATGGACAATCTTGATAATGCTAGAAACAATATTGGCAAAAACAGAATGGTTACATTAGCTGGGGATTTACTTGAAAAAAGTGGTGCAATAACAGGTGGCTCACACATAAAGTCAAGTATAAGTTTTGGACAATCAGGTGAACAAGAACAAGAAAGAATTCAAAGAGAGATAAAATCTCTACAAGAGTATATAACTCAACTTGAGAGTGACTTAGAAGAACTAAGCAAGCAAATTGAGGAGTCAAAAGAAGAATTTGATACATTAAAAACTGAAATAGCAAAAGAAGAAGCTAATAATTCCTCACTGCTTGAAGCAATTAAAAAACTTACTAAGACTTCTGAAGAAAGCAAGGAAAAAGTTACTGAAATTAGTGAGACCATTGAAAACCAAACAGCTGAATTGGAAAAGATAAGCTCAAAGGTAAAGGAAAAAGAGCAAGAAATTATAAATCTTGAAGTAGAATTACAAAAGATTGCAGCAGGAGTTAAAGATTCAAGTTTAGAAGAGCTTGTAACAAACAGCCAGGAAATCGAAGGAAAGATTAAAGAAAATGAATTAAAACTTCAAGAATTAATAACAGATTATAAAAGTTTTACAGTTGAAGCCGAGTTTAACTTAAAAGCTAAAGAACAATACCAAGAAAAAATAACTAACTCTCTTAAAGAAATTGAAAGAATAACAAGTGAATTGCCTGAACATGAAGCTAAATTAAAATCTTTGGAAGAAAAAGTTAGTAAACTAGAAAGTAAGTCTGAATCTGAAGTTAAAAGACTAAGTGAGATTACAATAAAACGAAATGAACTCTCTAATGGATTAATTAATAAAGGTGAGCACAAAGGTGAACTGCAACAATTAATAGATCAACTTGCTGAAAGAGTAACTGGGATTGAGCTAAAACTTAGAGAATCAGAACCAGACCTTAATGACTTAAAAACTAAACTTCAAGAACAAACTCAACATGAAGAATACACCCTCCCAGAAAATATTGATCTTGAAAAAATTACAAAACAAATTGAAAGCATAGAAACAAGAATGCGAGCACTTGAACCAGTAAACATGAGAGCTATAGAAGAATATGACAATGTTACAGATCGTCAAGTTGAAATAAAAGAAAAACTAAGTGCTTTAAGCACTGAAAAAGAAGCAATAACAGAAAAAATTAGTTCTTATAATGAACAAAAAAGGATTACATTCTTCCAAACCTTTGAAGGAGTAAATAATTACTTTAAAGAAATTTTCCATGAATTGTCTTATGGACATGGAGAACTTCTTTTAGAAAATCCTGAAGATCCATTTATTGGAGGGTTAATTATTAAAGCTCAGCCAAGAGATAAAAAAATGCAACGTCTTGAAGCAATGTCAGGTGGAGAAAAATCACTAACTGCACTAAGCTTTATGTTTGCACTACAAAGATATTCCCCTGCACCGTTTTATGCATTTGATGAAGTAGACATGTTTTTAGATAGTTTAAATGCTGAACGTCTTGCTCAAATGGTAAAAAAGCAATCTCAAAATGCACAGTTTGTAGTAGTCAGTTTAAGAAAACATATGCTTGATAATGCTACACAAGCAATTGGGGTAACACTAAGAACTGATGGCTTTAGTCAAATACTTGGAGTACAACATATTCAAAGGAAAAAAGAAGAGCCGGAGTTGATGACAGCATAAGGAAATTGAGAATTGAGAATTGAGAATATGGAACAAGTAGAACAAAATAAACAAATAACTGACTTTAAAAACCTAGGTGGTGGATTAGAGCTACTTGTTGGACTTGCTGAGAAAGGTGAAATTGATCCATGGGATATTGACATTATTGAAGTTACAAATAAATACTTACAAGCTCTAGATAAAACTCCAAGAGAAAATCTTCTTAATGCTGGACGTGCAATCTTCTTTGCAAGTGTGCTCTTACGGTTAAAGTCAGACATACTTTTAAATATCTCAAATGAAACACTAATGTCAAGCCAAGCAACAGAAAACTTTTTCCCAGAAGATGAACTTTTACTTCATGGTCAAGATGGATTCCATTTGGATATCTCAAGACTGGAAAGTTATTTAAGTAGGAGTTCACTTTGTAAGCAACAAAGAAAACGTAAGATTTCACTTAGTGATTTGATTTTTGCTCTCAAGCAAGCTGAAGAAGAAGAAGAGAAAAGAACTCTTCGAGCAAGGCTTAGAGCTGAGAGAGCATTTACAATTGCTCCGCTTGATGGGGGAGAAGATATTTTAGAAATTGTTCAAGATGATGATGTTGAAGATTTTGTTGAAAAGGTTGAAGCTGTTGTTCAAGAACATTTAACAGATGAAAAACCCATAACATTAAGTTTTTTAACTGAAATATTAAACAATAAAGTAAAACCATTTTTAGCTCTATTATTCCTAGCTCACTCGCAAAAAGTAGTTCTTGAGCAAAAAGAAATGTATGGTGAAGTTTTTATATATAAAGGCGGAGTAATTTTAGAGGATGTTAAAGAAGCAGAGAAGAAAAAACCTAAAAAGAAAAAAAGCATCATTGAAAAAGTTAAAGATAAAGTGATTGAGGTTATAACAAAGTGAAAGATACAAGCAATGAGCAATTAACAACCGTAGGGACAGACCCTGTAGGGGCAGACCTGGTGTCTGCCCACATTTCCAACGCCTTAAAATTAGATTTAAAATCACAAATAGAAGCTATCTTGTTTGTAACTGATACATCACTAAAAACAGGTGCAATTGCAAAGTTGTTAAATGCATCTTATGACGAGGTGCAATCAGCACTTGTACAACTTATACAAGAATATGAAGATAGAAATGGAGGACTAGAAATTAGTACAGATGATGGTTACATTATTCAAGTAAAAACTCAATATTTAAACATAGTAACCGAGATGATGCCACTTGAGTTAAATCCAGGTCCCATGAGAACTCTTTCTGCAATTGCTTTAAAAGAACCAGTCTTACAGTCAGAAATTATAGATATGAGAGGTTCAGGAGCTTATGAACATATAAATGAACTTGTTGAACAAGAGTTGGTTTTTAAAAAACCTCAAGGACTCACTTACATTTTAAGAACCACAAAAAAGTTTCAACAGTATTTCAGGCTTACTCAAGAAGCAGATAAAATTAAAGAAAAATTACAAGAAGAAGCAGCAAAAAGAGCTAAGGAAAAAGAAAATTACTCTAAATCAACTTCATTATCACAAGCCATCTGACCTGCAAGTGCAGCCCTTTGTTCGTCTATTTCTTCTTCAATTGCTGCCTGGTTTACTTTTAAAATATTTGTAAGTGGTATAAGTTTTATAATTCTGTCTCCTGAAATAAGTTCTACTTGATCAGGTTTTGATTTGATTTTTAAAAAGTCAAAACTATTTACATTTACATGCAAGCGGTGGTTAAAAACAATTGTTGAGTCATAAGAATTAGCATAAACTTCTGCAACATATCCTTCACCATTTGCAACTACTACATTATCAATTAAATCTGTGTATTCAACTTGATCTAAACCTCTTAAAACTCTAATCATGTCTCTTTTTGAATAAACAATTCCATATTCTACCAGGCAAGGAATTTGATTTTCAATATCAGCACTTTTCATTTTTTCTCCAGTCTTGGAATTTATTGTACAATGATAAACCACAAAACAATAGCAAACAACCTGCTTAAGAACAAAAATTAATCTATGATAAGTTCATTGTTATCAAAACAAAACAAAAATATTATCTTTGACTTTTGTAATGAAGGTGAGAAGAAAGAATTATATGAGCTGTTCTTAGAAATTATTAAAGAAGGCAACTCTTATCCACAAGCTATTCCTTTTAGCTTTGAAGAATTTTTAAATTATTTTTTCCCTAAGAATTCCAAAGCTCTTATCTGTAAGGATAAAGAAACAAACGAAATAATTGGCGGGTTTTACATAAAGCCTAATTTCTCTGGAAGGTGTTCACATATTGCAAATTGTGGTTACATAGTAAAGAAAGAATACAGAGGACAAAAGATTGGTTTTCACCTTGGGAAATGTTCTATTGACATAGCAAGAGAATTGGGGTATAAGGCAATAATTTTTAATTTAGTATTTAGAGAAAACATTGCTGCACTGACGCTTTGGAAAAAGCTTGGATTTAAAATCATAGGTACAATACCTAATGCTGTAAGAAAAGATGATGGCAGCTTTCAAGATGCTTGCATTATGTTCTTAAGTTTAAATAGTAGTTAACCTATCACATTTGTCCTACAACTTATCACCTAATCTCTAAAACGTACTATCAAAGCCTTATCTAAGATAGATAAAAAATATCTATAAACAAC
This sequence comes from Candidatus Melainabacteria bacterium, assembly GCA_016193285.1. Lineage (NCBI taxonomy): Bacteria > Bacillati > Candidatus Melainabacteria > Candidatus Melainabacteria bacterium. The sequence goes on along the minus strand of JACPSL010000005.1, from coordinate 12,673 downwards.
TAAGCTTTCATAGGGCGGGCCCCGTATATTTAACCTGAGTTTATGGGTATTTATTTGGTGTCTAGGTACTTAAAATGACTGAAGAAGAAGAAATACCAGATATACAAGGGCAAGAAAGACTAGAAAGCGAGCTTGTTGGAGATGGCTCTGGAAAAGAGTTTCTTAATGATGTCTTAAATCAAGTTAATACTAAAGATCCAAATATAAACCAAAAAGCTTACACTGCATTTGCAGCTTATTTAAAAGAAATTTCTAAAACGCCTCTTTTAAAACTAGAAGAAGAATTTAATTTAGCAAAAGCCTACTCTAAAGGTAAAAATGAGAGGGGAAAAGAAAAAAGAGTAAGTGATGCTGCTAAAGAAAAATTAATCAGAGCTAACTTAAGGCTCGTTGTAAGCATAGCCAGGAAGTACACTACAAAGGGCTTAGATCTTTTAGATCTGATTCAAGAAGGTAATCTTGGTTTAATTAGAGCTGCTGAAAAATTTGATTACAGCTTAGGATACAAATTTTCAACATATGCAACGTGGTGGATTAGGCAATCAATTACAAGAGCAATTACTGAAAAAAGCAGAATGATAAGACTTCCTAGCTCAGTACAAAGCATACTTGCTAAGTTAAAAAAAGTAAAAGAAACATTGCCTGCCACACTAGACAGAGAACCAAGTCTTGAAGAATTATCATCTGTTACTGGAATTCCAAGAAAAAGAATTGAAAGCGTATTGAAATCTGAAGCTCAGCCAGTATCATTAGATATTAGAGTTGGTAACGAACAAGAGTCAACACTTGCTGATTTAATTGAAAAAGAAGATTCTACTCGGTTACCTGAAGAGATATCTGATCAAAAACTACTATCAGGTGTAGTTGACAAAGCAATTGAAGAACTTTTAACCAGCAGAGAAAAAGAGGTTATAAAGCTAAGATACAGGATAAACGAAGAGAGGATTACAAATAAAGAAAGAAGCTTAGATGAAATAGCAAACATTTTAGGTATTAGTGTTGAAAGGGTTAGACAAATAGAAGCAAGGGGCATTTATAAGCTACGAAACAACATCGATGTCCGAAAAGATTTATTAAAACTCATTAAAGAAAATTAAAGGATTGGACCCAAGGAGAATCGAACTCCTACTCTCTTCGTTGCGAACGAAGTGCTTTACCATTAAGCGACGGGCCCATTCCAGAGAATCAAAGGATCAATAGTAGATATCTTTGTTCTAATTACTTGGCCAGATGAGCATTCTTACTTTATACTATTAATGGAGAACAAAAAGTTAAGTAAATACATGGTGGATTACTGCAAGGTTTGTGGAGTTATATTAAAGGCAAATAACATAGTCGACTATAGACCAGGTTCTTGTCGTGACTGTGAGCTTGAGAGGAAAAAATTATACAGTGGTTTAACAATAGATTTTGGAGCTGGCAAAAATTCTAAAAAATCTAAAGTTAAAACTAAAAAAACAAAGTCTTTGTTTGTTAAAGTACGAAAAGTAAAACTACGCAAGCGAGGCAAGAAATCTGTAAAGAAACTAAAATTTTTAAAATCAAAACTTAAAAAACAGAAGATAAAAAATAAGAGGACTAAAACTAAAAAACTACAACAATTAAAAAAACTAATTAAACTCAGAGCAGAACGAGAAAAGAAAAGAAAAAAACTTAGAGCAAAAATAGAAAAGCTGAGAAAGTTAAGAATAAAGAAAGCTTTGAAGTTAAAGTTCTTAAAAAGAAAACAAAAAGAAAGAGAAAGAAAAGCCAGAGAAAAGCTAAAGCAAAGGCTAAGAAAAGTTAAGCTCATTGAAAGGAAACTTCTTAAGAAAGAACGAGAAAGACTTAAGAAAGAAAAAGAAAGACTACGTCAGTTAGTACGTCAAGAAAAAGAAAGAATTAGATCTGAAAAACGTGCTGAAAAAGAAAGAATCAGATCTGAAAAGCAAAGAGTAAGGCTTGAAAAGCAACAAGAAAAGGAAAGATTAAAAAATGCAAAAGAAGCTGCTAAGTTAGCACTTATACAAGCAAGGGAAGCTGCAAGACAAGCAGCCCAGGAAGCAAGAAGGCTAAGGGAAGAAGCCAGGAAGCAACCTATTGTAAGTGTTGTAACAAAAGTAAAAGAATTACAGCCTCCACCAGATGCAAGAATAATTGGAGCAATGCCAAAAGAGCAATTAGTCCGTACTCCTCAACCAACAAAAGTAATAGATCCTAGAAAACCTGCAAGCATTGCTGGTACTAGTGCTTCAATAGTTGAATCTGCAACTGTAATTCCAGCAAGTGCAAATATCAAAGAAGAAAAACAAATATTAAAACATACATCAACTGTCCAGCACAACAAAACAATTCAAACTGAAATGGAAAAATTAGAAAAAAATCCTGATCCTATAATAAACAGATACAATCCTTATACTGAAAAAGATGTTGAAGAAGATGCACCTAAACCAATACCACCAACACCATGGTTGACATCAAACTTTTCAGTAGTAAAAGGTGATTTTAAAGAAGCCAATCAAGAAGAAGGCAGTGGAACATCAAGTGGACTTTCAGATGAACAAGTTAAAGATATAATAGAAAAAATTAAAGGTGAACACAAACGTAAATCATCCTAGTATCAAGATAATCGTTCAAGATAAAAAATCAATTCAATAATGTATAAGGAACCTTAGTGTAATTGGGTTGTCTATCAAATTGTTTGCATAAAGATAATTTATGAAAAAGATAATAAAATATTCTTTTATTTTTGGAATTATATTTGTACTTAGCTTTTATTGTAGTCAACTAACCACCAGATCGCAAGAACTAAAAAATAAAATTGAACCAACAGTAGAAACTGAGCTTGCAAAAGATATATTAAATCCAAAACAAAGAACAAAATCACGAACCACTTCAAAAAAGCCAAGTGAAGATGAGCTAATTACATTCTCTGCAAGAAATGTTTCTGTAAAGGATGCATTTGCAACACTGGCAAGAATTAGTGGGAAGAGTATTTCAGTAGGTAGTGATATTAGGGATGATGAGACAATTGCTGTTATTGAGATTCAAGAACAAGCCTTTGAAGAAGCCTTCTTTAGTCTTATTGATGCTGCAATGGTAAATTACTCAACGACTGGAAACAGCTATACCATCATGAAAACTGGCTCAGCTAATCCAATTATGATTTTTGGATTAGGTGCTACAGCAGTTGATAAAGATCTTCCAATCTTAGAACGAAGAGCAGATATTTCATATGACAATCAGGATCTGGCAACACTTTTAAAAGATCTAGCAAATAAATATGGAATTGATATTGTTTTATCTGCTACACCTACAGAGCGTGTAAGTCTTCGTGTAAGAGATGTAAATATTGAAGAAGCTTTAAGGCTTGTTTTAAGTGGTACTTCTTTTGACTACACTGCTGTTGGAGACAGAGGTGAAACATATTTAATTTACAACAGGTTGAATAAAAACTTTACAGTAGGACAAGAAAGTAAAATGTTTCCTCTTATGAATCTTGAAGCAATGGATGTTCAAGCACTCCTTCCTGTTGAAGTAAGAACAAACGTAAGAATAAGCAATGATCAAAACTCAATTATTGCAGATGGATCACCAAATGATTTAAAAAGGATTGAAGAATTTCTTTTAAGAATAGATAAACCATTACCTCAAGTAGAATTAGAGCTTAAATTAATTGAAGTACAAAGAAGAGCTTCAGAAGATTTAAAGATATTTAAAGATACTGGCATAGCACTTGGAAACTTTAGTCACTTCCTTACCAATTCAATGGGTACTCAACAAAGGGTTCCGTCAGTAACTGTCTTTGATTTCTCTTTGGATAATTGGAGAGTATTTAACAGGCAAATCAGTTATCTTGAAAGAGCAGGGCTTGCTCAAGTTAGAGCTTATCCAAAACTTGTTTCGTTATCAGGAAGAACAGCAATGATAAATATTGATCAAGATACAAACTTAGTCTTAGGTGCAGCAACTGGACAAGGACAACAAATTGGTGTTGTTGCTACACAACAATTACAAAGAATTACTGCAGGAACTGCACTAAGCATAACACCAATTGTTGGTGCAGGAGGTTTAATTACAGCTAAAATACAAATTGAAGTATCAGATAACTCTGGAACTACTACTCAAAATGGTGTTACTGTACCTGCTACTACTACACGAAGAAGAATTAATGCAGATGTCCAAGTACGTGATGGAGAGACTGTTGCAATTGGTGGCTTAATTATAGACAACAATTCTGTTGACAGGTTAGGATTACCATTTTTAACCAAGTTGCCATATATTGGAGATTATATAAATAACAGGAACAGACAAAAAAGTCAAAGTGAACTTATTGTCTTAATTACTCCAACAATAAGAAATATACCCGAAGAAAATGTTACAGCAAAAGATAATGAACAAGAAAGTACATCACTGCCAAGTGGATAAAAACATGCTAGGGAAAAATAATTTTTTTACTTTCTTAATTGGAATTTGCTTTCTTAGCTTAGTGTTTATACTTACATCATTCTCACAGGAAGTACAACCACTACCTCAAGAAGAAGCTCCTCTTAGACCATCGCAACCAATGCTTCCTCCACAGATAATTAGATCTCAGGAAGATAGAACAAAATCACTTGAGGAAAGACAAAGGAAAGAAAGAACAGAACTTAGAGAAAGGCAAATCAAGGAGAGGAAAGAAGCTAGAGAGAGAGAGTTGCAGGAAAGAAAAGCAGCTAGAGAAAAAAGGTTTCAAGAAAGAAAAGCAGCCAGAGAAAAAAGGTTACAGGAAAAAAAAGAAGCTAGGGAAAAACTTAAACAAGATAAAGCTAAAGAGAAAGAACTAAGTAAGAAACTATTAAAAATTGAAAAAGAAAACTATGTATATGCTAGAAAGACAACAGGAGAGCGCAACGCACAAATAATCAAAACTAAAAGGTTAAAAAGATTTGTGGAAGTAACAACAGGTAAAAATGATCCTGTTTACATTAGTGAAGCAAAAGTTTTAAATGCTAAAAGCCAATTCCTTAAAATTAGAAATGTTGAATTTAAATATGAGCTAAAAATTCAGAACCAAACTCCTAAAATAATAAACTCAATTCTAATAGTCTGGGAAAGAAAAATACCTTTTACTGAATCATTAACAATAGCAAAAGAGGTCAAGGTTTCAAAACCAATGATTCCTTATGAAACAAGAACTGTTGAATACAACGAACTTGATTCTAAGAGAGAAGGAGAGTTATACACAGTAAGAATTGCAAGAGTAATATTTGAAGATGGGACTCAATGGACTAATCAGCTTGCAAAGAAGTAAACACAAAACAACGTTTTGTGCTATAAGAAATTTATGGGCAGAAGTCAATATGGCTTAACTTTACCATTTGCATTAATCTTAACTTTTATATTTTCAGCACTTGTAAGTGTGTCATATTTATTTGTCTCAGTAAATCTTAATCAAATGCAATCAAGCTTACAAAGCATTCAAGCCATTGCAATATCTGAAGGGATTAATGAAAGAATAAAAGCAAGACTAAATACAAAGTCAAAGATCCAACCTTCACCAAGTCAGGAAGAAAAACTTAAGAGTGCTAAGGAAGAAGAAGGATTAGATGAAGAGGAGCTAGATGAAGAAGAGGAAGAAGCACTTGCAGAAGATGAGTTTAATGAAGAGACTGAAGAATTTGATGAATACTATGCAGATGAAATATTAAAAATCTCAAGATTTATTACATTTAGAGAACCACCAGAAGAAGAAATTAGTGAACAAAGTACAGAAGTACAAACACCCGAAACTCAGCCTCTTGGCTTAAGGCCTGAAGCAAATGTTGAAATGATTGGGAGTATAGAAATTCCAAGAGGAACAGTTTTAAATAAAGGTACAAAAATTTTAGTATTTAAAGATGAAAAAATTGATTTGATGTTAAGTGAAATTGTACCTGATGAAAAGCAATTAACAAAGGCAAAACTACCAATTCCAATAATTAAGTCCTTATCACCTAATTACAGTGAAGCAAATAACAAAGGTGCCTTTGTTGTAAATGGACAAAACATTCCATACAATGCAGAGGCTAGATTTACTAACAAAGATATTTATGTTGAAGATATTAAATCAGGTCCAACTATATATTATTTTGTAGGGATGGATGTAATGCCTGGTCTTACTCGTTTTTATTTAAACAGTACTCAGGCAGAGTTTTATATTACACCAACTTACGATAGTAGTACCAGACCAACAGTTACTGAGGTTAAGTTAAGCGATGGTAATCAGCTTGTAGAAACTAAAGCTGGTACAAGACACTTAATTATTATGATTTATGGAAGTGATCTCTATTTAAAAAAGAACGAGCCTGTTGCTATACCAGATGCAGTAGGAATAATTCCAAAAGTAAAAGATCAAAATGATAAAGAAATTACTGTTAGTTTAGATATTGATAAAAAAGCAGAAGTGGGTGTACATTCAATTGCAATTGCAACTGAAGGAGGGTTGTCAAATGCTTGGTTATTTAATGTTCTTCCTCCTAGTGAAAAACAAGAAGAATATTCACTAAACACTGCAATCTTTTCATCAGCACTGACACTTTTAAATATTAGAGTTGTAGAAAATCTTTTACCTTTAATTGATGAAAAAGAGGGAACACAACAAGCTGTACAAGAACAAAAAGATAAAGATGACTTAGGGGATGACACAGATATGGAAGGTAAAGAAGAGGAAATTTCTGAAAGCAAAAAACTAAGCCCTTTTGCAAATGTCGATTTAGAAACCACATGGCTTCTAGAAACTTCTACAATGATAGGAAAAATTACAAAAACAGTAAGCGAAGTTATTCATAGAGAAATACCAAATGTCCAAGGAGCAGTTATTACAAACGGTGGAGTTTCATTTGATGGTGGTGGATTTCAAATTGCTGGTTTGACTACAGCTATGACAAAACTTACTGAGCCTACTTACTTATCCAATACCTTGCTTACTGTTGAAGGACCACCAGAAGAACCAGAGGTGCCTATTGAAGTCCAGCCTTCTCAAGCAAGAGGAGCTGAGGCACAAAATATTTTAAAATCTCCCATTGAGCTTGGATTTAACGTAGGTTCACTAGTTGCTGTATACAAAGAAGGAGACAGAGTTACTGATCTTGACTATGCCTTAGTTAATAAACTTGACAGAAACACAATAGAACTTTTTTCACCTGGTTTAATGGACTTTCATTACGAAGGAGATATAGCTGTTCAATTTAATCCGCCAGTCATTTCAAAAGAAAAAGTTTCAGAAAGTGAAGATGAAAAACACACATCACCACAAGGATTTGTTTTAAGTGTTCCAAATGCCGGGAGATTTTCTAATATTTTCAAATCAAATCTAGATCAATTTGCTGAGCTTGCTGATTTTTATACTGATGATACAAACATACCAAAAGATGAAGATGATTTACCTATATCATTCATGGGACTAACTTACATTGAGGGGACTCCAGTCTATGATGCTGGTAATGTACTTGCAGGCAAAGGAATTTTAATTATTGATACAAGAGGAGACAATCAAGGAAGACCAGTTGGGGATGTGGAATTTAACAGTGATAGTAAAAATCCAATTGACTTTAATGGAATTGTTTATATTCATGGAAATGCAATGATTGCAGGAAGCATAAATATAAATGGTGCTCTTGTTGTAGACAATGAACCAAATCGTCAAATCCAAATTACAAGCAATGCTGTAGGAAAAATAAACTATGATCCAAGATCAATAAAACAAACTTTGTTAAGTGTGCCTTTTACTACTAAGCCTGGAACTGTAATGATTTCAAGTACTCCAATTAATCTTGCAGGAGTTGTACAAACAGCTGCAGAACCAACTACGGTTTCAGGAGAAGCTGTTACAACTTCTCAAGAGACTGCACCTACTGAGGTTTCTCAAATTACAAAACTTCCAGAACTCCCACCTGACAAGGCACTTATTGAGATAGATAAAAGTACTCAGATTAAAACAATTCAAGTCCCCTCAAGTGTAGGAGGAAAAACTGCAGAGGAAGAACTGATAGATTTATTTTAAAGTTTTATTTTTTCCCGAAAGCGTTTTTCATTTTTTGATCTAAGCTTTTTTTTAAATCGTTCCTATCATTCCGCCTGCTACTGTAAGAACCTGGCCAGTAACATAAGCTGATAAATCAGAAGCAAAAAACAAAATTACTTTTGCAACATCTTCTACTTTTCCTAACTCTCTTGCAAGTCCTGTTTGTTGGTGTAACATACTAATTAATAGTTTTTGTTCTTCAGGAATTCCAAAATCTTCTCCTTCTTTTTTTGCTTGAGTAAGTCTTGTTTCAATAAAACCTGGTGCAACTGCATTACACGTAATATTAAACCTTGCCCACTCTTTTGCTATTGTTTTTGTTAGACCAATTATTCCTGCCTTGCTTGCTGCATAATTGGCCTGTCCTGCATTTCCACCAGTTCCAGAAGTAGATGAAACATTGATTATTGATCTTGTTTTTGCTTGGCCTGATTTTTGTTGTTCTTCTTTTGCAGGCTTACGCATATAAGGTTCTGCCGCTTGAATACAATTAAATGTGCCTGTTAAATTTACATTTATAATAAAGTTCCAATCTTCTAAAGTCATTTTTTGAACAACTCTGTCACGAGTAATTCCTGCAATGTTAGCAAGAATATCAATGGAAGATAGAGACACATTTTTCATTATTCGTTCGCAATCTTCTTTTTTGGTTACATCTCCTTGTATACCCGATACAATGCCACCTGTTGATTTAATCATTGAAATTGTTTCCTCAAGAGGTTTTTTATCAATGTCAGTAACAAAAACATTTGCTCCTTCTTTTGCAAATAAAATTGCTGTTGCTTGTCCAATACCACGACCTGCACCTGTTATTACTGCAACTTTATCTTTTAATAAATTCGACATAATTTTTTATTATACAATGCCTTAACACACAAGATCTAAATTTATTTTAAAATATGATCTGTCAACCAGAAAATAAAAAACATGCCCGCTAAAAAATCAAAAGAAGAAATAGAAAAAGAAATTAATAACAACATTGCTAAAAGAATCATTGAACCAATTGTGCCAACAGTTGAATTAATTGAGCACAGTCCAAATTTAAAATATTTAATCTGGCGAGCAGCTAGAATTTGTTATTCAATTAAAAGTATGCCAGAGTTGGAACAAGAATGGAAAGAAACACCAGATGAAAAAAGAACTGGACTTATCCTAGGTTTGATTGAGCGTGGACACAGAACTACATACAGCCATGTAAACTTTAGTTATGTAATAGTTTGTTCACGTGTTGTTAGTCATCAACTTGTAAGGCATCAAGTTGGAGTGACTATTGATCAAGAATCTCAAAGGTATGTTCCTTATGAAAGTGGTTTTAGATATATAACACCTGAAGGTGTAGATAATAATGCTTTTAAAAAATTAATGGAAAATGCTCACAATCAGTATATGTCTTTGTATAAGGAGTATAGATTAAGAGGATTGGGTAAAAGAGAATCAGCAGAGTTAGCTAGATATGTACTTCCTTCTGCAATATCGACTAGAATGATTTGTACTTGTTCACTTGCTGCACTGATACATTTAAATCATGTGCGTGTGCATGGTGATACTGGCAGGCCACAAGGTGAAACTCAAATGGTATGTCGTGAAATGGTTAGACTTGCAATTGAATCTGAGCCTTGGCTTAAAGTAGCTTTTGAAAAAAAGAAAAAAGGGGTTATAAAAATAAAAAAATGACAACTTCTTCCTCAGTAATGAATAAAATAGCTCAGGTTTCTTTATTTCAAGATTTAGGACCTGCTGAACTTGAAGAGATTGCACTCATGTGTACTAGAAAAAAATATCCATCAGGTTCTTCTATCATTATGACTGAAGATGAAGAGCATTCATTTTATGTAATTAGTCAAGGAAAAGTTATAGTAAAAGCAGTTGATTCTTCAATGCGTGAAAAAGTTTTAGCATATCTAGAACCAGGAGATTTTTTTGGAGAAATATCTGCTATTGATTCTGAACCAAGATCAGCAGATGTAGTAAGCGGAAATGAAGAAGTAGAAGTTTTAATGTTTTCTCAAAAAGATTTTTTAGAGATCCTGCAAAATTATCCTCAGGTTCACTTATCCTTAAGTAGGGAATTTTGTAGAAGACTCAGACTTATAAATCACAGATTAAGCAGTGTTTCTCTACCAGCAAGTGCAAGGGTTGCAAGAGCACTTATATTAATTGCAAATGAACATGGAAAAATGACAAAGGAAGGTTTGCTCTTACCAAAACTTAGCCAAACTGACATTGCAAAAATGTCTGACTCAGCACGTGAAACTGTAAATAGAGCTTTTAGTGAGTTGCGAGATGAAAGTTTAATCATACCAACTGAATCAAAACAAGTTTTAATTCCTAGTAAAGAAAAACTAGAGGAATGGATTAAAAAACAAACTGGTGCTGTTACTCCATCCTTTTAATTTTTTTAGTTCCTTTAATTGGTTTTGATTTAATTACCCAAATGCCATTTGCTTTTGCAATTAGTACTCTGTTTTCAGTTTCAATTACTCCTTCTACAAATGCTAAGGTATTACCTCTTTTAGTTACTTTAGCTTTTGCATAAAGTTCTCCAGGGAAAGCTGGATTTACATAATCAATATTTAAATTTGCAGTAACACAAAATTCTTTTTTGTCCATTACAGTATTTATTGCACCAGCAAGAACAACATCAAATAAAGTAGCTAGCATTCCACCATGTGCAATTCCTCCATTATTTAGGTGCTCTGGTTTTAAAGCTAATTTAACTTTGTAATAACCTTTTTTTCTACTAACTAGCTTTAATCCCAAATATTTATCAAAAGTTCTAACAGGCATAAGTTAATTCTACAAGAAGGTTGCAAGGTTACAAGGTTACAAGGGAGAAATGACTTTAGCAATGTTTAATTTTAGTAAGATTTCGGGTATTATATGTAGGAGTATTAAAGGAGATAAAAAATGGCAAAACAATTATTTACATCAGAGTCTGTTACTGAAGGACATCCAGACAAACTTTGTGATCAAATTTCAGATGCAGTACTTGATGCAGCTTTAACGGGAGATCCTAAAAGCAGGGTTGCATGCGAGACTTTTGCTACTACAGGACTTGTAGTTATTGGTGGTGAAATTACCTCTAAAACAAGACTTGATTATGAGTCAATTGCAAGAAAAACAATTGAAGAAATTGGTTATGCTGGACCAGATGCTGGTGGCTTTGATGCGCATACATGTGGGGTTATGGTTTGTGTAAAAGGCCAGTCACCTGATATTGCACAAGGAGTATCTACTGCAAAAGAGCACAGAGATGAGGATTCAAGTGACCAAATTGATAAACTTGGTGCAGGAGATCAAGGTTTAATGTTTGGTTTTGCTTGTGATGAAACACCAGAGTTAATGCCTCTTCCAATTAGTCTTGCTCAAAGGCTTGCATTAAAACTTTCTCAAATTAGAAAGCAAGGTGTTTTACCTTATTTAAGACCTGATGGAAAGACACAAGTAACAATTGAATATGATGAAAAAGGAGTCCCCAAAAGAATAGATACTCTTGTAATTTCAACTCAACATGCTGCAAAAATAAATGGAAAGACAGATAATTTTGATCTTCAAAAATATATCGAAGCTGATATGAAAGAGTTTGTAATTAGACCTGTTGTTGAACAACTTGGACACTTAATTGATAGTGAAACAAAATATCTTATAAATCCTTCAGGACGTTTTGTAATAGGTGGCCCACAAGGTGATGCAGGACTTACTGGAAGAAAAATAATTGTTGACACTTACGGTGGTTATGCACGTCATGGAGGTGGAGCATTCTCAGGGAAAGATCCTACAAAAGTAGACAGATCCGCATCTTATGCTGCAAGATACATTGCAAAAAATGTTGTAAGTGCAGGACTTGCGAAGCAATGTGAAGTGCAGGTTTCTTATGCAATTGGTGTTGCAAAACCAATTTCAATAAGTGTTTCAACTTTTGGTACAGGGAAAATAAAAGATAGTGAACTAGGAAGTATCATTAATCAGATATTTGACCTAAGGCCACTTGCAATAATTAAGAAATTTAACTTACAAAATCTGCCAAAACTAAATGATGGAGTCTTTTATAGAAGCATTGCTAGTTATGGACACTTTGGGAGATCAGATTTAAAACTTCCTTGGGAAGAACTGGACAAAGTTAAAGAACTTCAAAAAGCAGCTAATGGAGCCTGGGCTGTGGCTTAAGATTAACATAACAAAATGTTGTTGTTTAATTTTTAGGAATTGCAGATATTACCTCACTTATTGGTTTTTCTAACTTTTGCTGAAACCAACTTTTAATTTTAGATATTTGTCCTTTCCAGTGAGTGCAATATTTTAAGTTAGTACTTCCACTGTCAGATTGATGTGCTAATCTCGTTGGAGGGAAATATTGTGTTAACCACCCTTCAGCAGTTTCAGATTTACGTCTTTCATTAAACAGGCGGTTAAAAGATACATATAGTTTTTGTAGATATGGAGCTGAAGTAGATTTTACAGTAAGGTCGTTTGAATTCTTATAAGTTTCTATAATACGTTGAATATTTTTTTCGAAACCGCCAACGGCGATCTCGGGGGCTTGCCCCCGAGGAGGATAGTTGACATGCCGAAGGCATGTTAAGCTATCCTCTTTGTGGAGACGCTGAAGAATACTCATCATGTTTTCAGGTTAATGTATCACTTTGTGTG